>CAVJQJ010000108.1:0-5646 GCA_963651715.1 Anaerovoracaceae bacterium | reverse complement strand
TGTATTGAATTTGGAGAAAGGGTTTCAGCCTATCTCTGATAAATGTCCACAGATGTCGTTACAGGCTCGGCTCATGCTGCCTTTTGTCATGTTTAAAAAGTATTTCGACGAGCCGCCGCTTTTTCCCCAGCCTTCTTAAGCTGTTCTTTTTTCTTCGCTTCCTCTTCTTTACGCTTAACAGCATCTGCCCGACGTTTTTCTGTCTTTGCTTTCTTTTCCTCGACTTCCTTGAGGTGTTTTTCTTTTGATTTCTGCTTTTCGGCGTAGTCTTTTGCGTTCTGTTCTTTTTCTTTTGGCGTCATCAGATTACCCTGATGCTTTTTGTTCGGGGAATCTGTCTTTCCCTGAGCGGCCATCTCGCGTTTCTTTTCTTTTTCCTGAACACGCTTGAGTTTTTCCTCATGAGATTTAGCATTATCATAACGGTCTGGCGCATCAGCGATTTCATCCATTTCATCTATGTCACGCTGTAAATCAGACTGACGGATATCATCGGCACGTTTATACCGTTTTGCCTCAACTTCCAGCATGGTAATCGCGCGCATATCCACCCGTTTACGGGATTCCGCCTCATCATAGCAGTCATAAACAAAAAAGCGGTCGTTACATATCAGCTTTTCATTGTAAAGCCGTGCCTCAATATTTTTCTTGGCCTGATCAACAACGTCCAGAATTTCATCCGCCTTGGCAACAGAACTGATTGAACCAGCTGGATAATGATCCAGAATGCGCTGAATCTCTTCGCGAGGAGTTTCAGTTGGCAACATGCTGTCTTTCAGAAAATCGGTAGATGCATGAGCAACACCTGTCCCCATCAAGGGGATGGCAAATGATGCAACCAGACACGCCGTCTTAACAATACCCGCCAACTTTTTTCTCAGACCCAATCCTTCAATCTGAACAACTTTCTGCTGTGACTCTTTCACGATTAGCCAATCCTGACAATACTAGTAGCTAAAAGGTGCATTTTACCGTAAACCTTATCAACCCTGAATCTTTGTTTCCCTTAAATATTCAATGAACGGGAACTGACATTCAGGGCAGCCTCACGAACTGCCTCGGACAAGGTTGGATGCGCATGACAGATAGTGGCAATATCCTCGGCTGATGCCCTGAACCCCATTGCTACCCCAGCCTCTGCAATGAGTTCTGACACATTCGGTCCAATCATGTGAACACCAAGGACTTCTCCAGTCCTAGCATCAGATATTATCTTAACCAGCCCTTCTGTACATCCCATGGTTCTTGCACGCCCATTTGCCATAAAAGGAAATTTCCCAATCCTAACCGCCCGGTTTTCGGCTTTGAGTGTCTCTTCCGTTTTACCAATCCAGGCAATCTCTGGATGTGTATAAACAACCCATGGAATCAGATTGAAATCTACTTCAGCGTATTTACCAGCAATACGTTCAGCAACCGCAACACCTTCTTCCTCAGCCTTATGAGCAAGCATTGGACCACGGACAACATCACCGATTGCCCATACTCCTGGAACATTTGTCCTGCACTGACCATCAACCTCAATGAAGCCATGTCCATCCCGGGCTAAACCGATTTTTTCAATACCAAGTCCATCAACATTAGGAACCCGACCGATTGAAATCAAAACTTTGTCAAATGCTGCCTTTTCCGATTGACCGACAGCAGACTGATACTCAATCTGTACGCCAGTGCCAGATTTCTGAACCGAGGTGACCGCTGTCCCTGTCAGAAGATGCAGTCCCTGACGGGCCAACTGTTTCTGAGCCTCTCGGGCAATTTCCCGATCCGCCCCCTGCAGAATATCAGGCATGGTCTCGAACAGACTGACATCAGCCCCCAATCTTCTCCATACCGTGCCCATTTCAAGGCCAATCACCCCCGCTCCGATAATCGCCAATCTTTCTGGAATATGATCCATCTCCAGAATCCCTGTATTCGAGAGAACGACCTTTTCATCAAACGGCAGATTTTTCCAAGCCCTCGGTTTAGATCCTGTCGCAACAATCAAATGCTCCGCCAATATCTGCTGCAGAGCATCACCATTGACATGTAAGCGGAATGAACGGTCATATTTTCCCTGGATTTCTGCCTTCCCAGATATGAATGTGATGCGGTTCTTTCTAAAGAGCCAGAGTATCCCGTCATTTGTCTGATGGACAATTGATGATCTTCTGGACTGCATTTTTGCCATATCTAGACTGATTCTTTCTGCCTGAATGCCCATTCCCGCAAAATCAGAAAGCACCTCTTCATATTTTGCCGAGGCTTCGAGCATCGCTTTTGATGGAATACAGCCAACATTCGTACAGGTTCCCCCAGGCGCAGGCCTGCCCTCAATTTTCCACGCATCAATACAGACTGTTTTCAGTCCCAACTGTGCGCATCGTATTGCTGCGATATAGCCACCTGGTCCCGCCCCGATTACAGCGACATCATAGTCTGGTTTCATAGCCATTCCTTAGAGATCCAACAGCAGACGGGCAGGATCTTCCATGATTTCTTTAATGGTCCTGAGAGCCAGAACCGCCTCTCTGCCATCAATAAGACGATGGTCATACGAAAGCGCCAGATAGTTCATTGGGCGAATGACAATCTGACCATTTTCAACAACCGGCCGTTCTTTCGTCGCATGGATTCCTAAAATAGCCGATTGGGGCGGATTGATAATCGGTGTCGACAGCATAGAACCGAACACACCGCCATTCGATATGGAAAAGGTTCCCCCCGTCAAATCCGCTATGGTCAGCAGATTTTCCTTTGCTTTCGCTGACAGTTCTGCAATCTTCTGTTCAATTTCAGCGATGGTCATCAGGTCTGCATCCCGCAGGATAGGCACGACCAATCCACGAGGAGAACTGACTGCAATGCCAATATCATAGTAGCCATGATAAACAATATCGTTCCCATCAATCGATGCATTGACAATCGGATAGCGTTTCAAAGCTGCTACCACCACCTTCACAAAGAACGACATGATACCCAATCTGACACCATGTTCTTTTTCAAAAGATTCTCCAAATTTATGCCGCAGATCCATCACAGGCTGCATATTGACTTCATTGAATGTCGTCAAAGACGCTGTTGTCTGCTGAGACTGAATCAGGCGCTCAGCAACCCGGGCACGAAGCCTGGTCATCGGCACCCTATTCTCGATACGGTTCGAGCTGCCATAGACCGCCTGTTGTCCAATGGAGCCAGATGGTATTTCAGTCCCACTCTTCCAT
This sequence comes from Anaerovoracaceae bacterium, assembly GCA_963651715.1. GTDB lineage: Bacteria > Pseudomonadota > Gammaproteobacteria > Burkholderiales > Burkholderiaceae_D > Oxalobacter. Next base: position 2,440 of record CAVJQJ010000108.1, on the reverse strand, counting down.
TCGGAACGTTCTTCCTGTGATTCCGCAACAACTTGGGCAACCGCCCCCTGCATGGCGTTCTGGACATCTGAGACCGTTATCCGTCCCCCCTTACCTGTTCCTGTCAACGTCGAAACATCAATCTGATTCTCAACAATCAGCTTGTTGGCCGCTGGCATGACAATTCCTGCCGGATACATCTCGCCACCTGACAATGCAGTGTCCGATTCAGAAGCACTGGATTCCAATGGCAGCTCCGATATCTCATGAGTCTGTGAAGAAGCACTTTCTGTATCGACGATAGCAATGACTTCCGCAGAATGAACCGTTGCCCCATTCTGCATAATGATTTCTTTCAATATGCCATTTCCAGGACAAGGCAATTCCAATACCACTTTATCTGTCTCGATATCCACCAGATTTTCATCCAATGAAACTTTTTCTCCAACTTTCCTGTGCCATTCCAACAGGGATGCCTCAGTAACTGACTCCGAAAGCTGTGGGACTTTTACATCCAATAGTGCCATTTATTTCTCCACTATCTGTCAATAGTTCAGCGGGTTACCGCAAAATTCTTTAAGGGACCAAATGCGGCCTCGACCAGATCCTTCTGCTGCTGCAAGTGTTTTTTGAAATAGCCGACAGCCGGTGAGGCAGATGATGGTCTGCTCGAATAGGAAAGATTCTGACCAACTTTCATACATTCAAAGACCGGCCGCTGCATCTGTAGCCATGCACCCTGATTCTCAGGTTCATCCTGTACCCAGATGATTTCTTTCAGTTCCGGATATTTTTCCAATTCGGCGACCAAACTGTCATGTGGGAATGGATAAAGTTCTTCGAGTCGAATAATGGCAACATCATTACGTTTCAGTTCTTCCCGTCTGTGTTTCAGATCATAGTAGACACGACCTGTGCAAAGCAGGACACGCTGGACATGATCCGATTTGACCGCAGGATCATTTTCTCCCAGCACCAGCATGAATTTTCCTGATGACAGGTCTTCCAAGGTGGAAGATGCATCATGGCTTCGCAAGAGTGACTTCGGAGTCATGACAATCAACGGCTTGCGCTGCATCCGTAACATCTGACGGCGCAGGACATGGAATATCTGGGCAGCTGTTGTCGGCTGAACAACCTGAACATTGTTATCCGCACAAAGCTGCAGGTAACGTTCAATACGAGCAGATGAATGCTCTGGCCCCTGCCCTTCAAAGCCATGTGGCAACAACATGACAAGGCCACACATTCTTCCCCATTTTGCTTCGCCAGAGGTAATGAACTGATCAATGACGACTTGGGCTCCATTCGCAAAATCGCCAAACTGTGCTTCCCATAGTGTCAGTGTATTCGGTGAAGATGTCGCATAACCATATTCAAATGCCAGAACCGCCTCTTCTGAAAGCACGGAATTGATGACGGTAAAATCGGGTTGGTCTGGTGCAATGTTCTGCAACGGAACATAGATTCTTTCTTCATCGTTTTCTGTCTGGTCATGCAGTTCCGCATGTCTATGCACAAAAGTGCCGCGTCCAGAATCTTCGCCAGTCAGTCGAACAGCAAATCCTGATGACAACAGGGAGGCATATGCAAGATGTTCAGCCATCCCCCAGTCAACAGGCTGATTTCCCTTGCCCATTTCAATACGGTTCTTGATGACACGTTCAACCAGTGGATGAAGTTTCAGCCAATCCGGCAATGCGGTAATCCGATTGGATAAACGCGCCAATTCACTCATTGGAACAGCTGTTTCAACTTCACCGACTGAACCCTGCTGCTGAAGAATCGGAGACCACTGCAATGCAGACTGAGTCTGCACATCTGTCATGACAGGATTGACTATCGGCTCACCTGCATCCATTTTCTGTCGATACCCAGCAATCAATGCATTTTCATCTTCCTCTGAGATAATGCCCTGCTCTCTCAGTTTCATCGCATAATGGCTTCTGATTCCTGGATGCGCGTCAATCCTGCGGTACATCAGCGGCTGAGTCATGGCAGGCGTGTCCTGCTCGTTATGACCGAGTTTCCTGAAACAGACAATATCCAGAAAAACATCTCTCCTGAACGTCATCCTGAAATCCAAGGCAATCTGGGCAGCCAGCACCACGGCATCAGGATCATCTCCATTGACATGAAGAATTGGTGCCTCGATCATCTTTGCAACATCCGTGCAATAAATCGAAGATCTTGAATCTCTTGGGTCTGAGGTCGTAAAACCAATCTGGTTATTGACCATGATATGCACTGTTCCTCCTGTGCCATACCCCCGGGTCTGCGCCATATTCAGTGTTTCCTGAATAACCCCCTGCCCAGCAAAGGCCGCATCGCCATGGATCAGAACAGGCATTGTCAGGGAACCATCCACGTCTGCACGATGCATCATTCTGGCTCTTGTTGATCCTTCCACGACAGGATTCACGATTTCCAGATGTGATGGATTAAATGCCAAGGACAGATG
>CAVJQJ010000107.1:0-3071 GCA_963651715.1 Anaerovoracaceae bacterium | reverse complement strand
CTCGCTTATATGGTTTCGTGGGTGCTGATCGGTGTGGCTTTCCCGATGTTTGTCGGAATGATTGTCGGACCGCTTGCCGGGGGCTTTATCGGGGGGCTGATCCTGTATGTCCTGTCAGTGGGGCTGACGACCATTATGTATTGTTCCTTTTATCCGACTTACCGCGAAATTTTTGGGATTCCGATTACTGATCCTGATAATTTCTGATTCAAAACGGTTAGAATGCCACGTAATCCGATTTAATTTTCTTTTGTTTCACTCACATAGGGGAGTTTGGAATGAGTGATCTTGAACCAACACTGAAAGCTGAGATTCTGGCTGAGGCTCTGCCTTATATCCGCAAGTTCCATGGCAAGACGATTGTCATCAAATATGGTGGCAATGCGATGACCGACGAGAAGCTGAAGCATGGTTTCGCACGTGATGTGATCCTGCTGAAGCTGGTTGGCATGAACCCTGTTGTTGTCCATGGTGGCGGTCCCCAGATTGACAAGGCGCTGAGCAAGATCGGCAAGAGTGGCAACTTTATCCAGGGTATGCGTGTAACCGATGATGAGACCATGGAAGTGGTTGAATGGGTGCTTGGCGGTGAGGTCCAGCAGGATATTGTGATGCTGATCAATCATTACGGTGGTCAGGCTGTCGGCCTGACCGGTAAGGATGGTGGTCTGATCCGTGCTGAGAAGATGCAGATTCCAAACAAGGACAAGCCGGGCGAATTCATCGACATCGGTCATGTCGGGCAGATCAAGTCGATCAATCCTCAGGTCATCCGTGCACTTCAGCAGGGCGGTAATTTCATTCCTGTCATCTCCCCTATCGGCTTCAGTGATGATGGCGAGGCTTATAACATCAATGCCGATCTGGTGGCTGGCAAGATCGCTGAGATCCTGCGTGCAGAGAAGCTGATCATGATGACGAATATCTCCGGTGTGATGGACAAGGACAGCAATCTGCTGACCGATCTGACGACCCGGGAGATTGATGCATTGTTTGAGGATGGCACGATTTCAGGCGGTATGCTGCCAAAAATCGGTTCCGCCCTCGATGCGGCGAAGTCTGGTGTGAATTCTGTCCATATCATCGATGGCCGTATCGAACATTCCCTGCTGCTGGAAGTGCTGACAGACCAGCCTTTCGGTACGATGATCCGTTCACATTGATATTGTCTTATTTTCTCAAAAAGGCAGTCTTCGGACTGCCTTTTTTGTATGCGATAATAAACCTTATCCTATCCTTTTCAACGACATGAAGGTACGATGAAACGATTGCATAAATGTATCGCTGCCATGCTGTTATGTGGTCTGTGTTTTTCTGCCCATGCCGGACATTTTGCCTTAAGCAATGTACTTGCCGGGGGGTATTTCGATGGCCAGTGGCTGTCACCTTCCCAACTACGCGGTCCAACACATCTGTGGGGTGGGGAGAATATGGTGTTCTGGCATCCGGATGGGAAGCAGGGTTCCGGCGTTGCCACCGCTATTTCCCGTGATCATCCTGCTGAGGAGCATCCTGGCTGGAAGATGACAATCGATGCACCGACGTTTGATATCCAGACTGGGAACGGAATGACGTATGGCTATCCGTCGCATCTCTTGGCTATGCCCCATGCGGATTGGCATGTGATGCCCCGGAAGGCGGTTTCTATGTCAGCCAACAACGGGCAGTACAGGGCATTGGTGGCTGATTTTCTGGTTAGCCGTGGATTGCCGTCAGACGGGGTGGCGCTGACCCGCATTGATAAGATTGACCTGGATGGCAATGGGACGGATGAGGTGGTGATTGTTGGCCGTTCACATGGAGGCAAGGTATCCTTTGCCCTGCTGCGCCAGATACAGGTCAAGTCTGTCGCAACCTCTGTCCTGTCAGAACCTGAGCATGGCAAGGTCGAGGATCTGTATTATGCGGATTTTAACGGTGACGGCAGCATGGAGGTCATCATTGGTTCACGGAGTGCCAGCAAATACCGTCAGGCAGTTTATACCGTATGCAATGGGGATGCAGATAGAAAGATTGAAAATATCTGGGAATTATTAAAATAATAAACCTTATGGTTGAAAGTATGGTGTTTTGCACTATTTCAGTGTTCATAGGTCATGTCATTTCAGCGGGAATTGCTTACGATACTTTTTCATCAGCTTCTGGAAGAAGCTGACATAGCTTTTCCCGTTGTCATCCCAGTACTTTGATGGCAGGATGCTTTCATCGCCCACTGCTTCAGCCTGCAGTGACTGACCATTCTGAAATTCCAGTGTCCACTGGAAGGTATGATTGCCAAGATCTGGTTTTTCAAGCCTGTATCCGCTGAGGTTTATTAGTCTGTTCCTGCCAATCAGCGATTTCAGCTCATCCGCTTCTTTTCGGGTGATGTCCTGTGTGAAGATGTTTCTGACAGAATCCTTGTCTGTTCCGTAGTCCAGATAGGCGTGTCTTTCCTTGCCGTAGCCCAGATAACCCAGTCTGTAGCGTCCTTCTGGGAAAGCTGTGGCGGCATGGAAGTTTGTGAATTGGATACTGAAATTCTTGAGGGTACTGATGGGAGGGAGTCCACCCGGGATTTTATGCCCATTCTGTTCGACCAGTTTTCTGAAGAAGATGCCAAATTCACGGGATGGCAGATATTGGTCCGGAGCGGTTGACGCCCCTCTTCTGCACCTGCGGTTATCTTTTCGCCTGAATCGTAGGTGACGGACAGTCGGAAGGCGTTGCCAAGCGCAGAATTCCGTTTGTAGAAGCCATTCAGGTGGGCAACCTTGAACCGGTCGATGATTTCCTGCAGTCTGCCCAAGGCGGATTTATCTGTTGAACCAGATGTCTTAAAGGTTTCTCTGCCGGCGTTCTGGCATGAGACCTTGAAGTCTGCTTTTGCACCATTACGGTTGAGACTGAAGTAGCAGATTCCAAGATTTTTGGGAAAGTCCTCATGATCCTGTACGCTGACAAACCGTCCACCTCTTGAGTCCACGGATGTCACGGCACCCAGCTGCTCTGCAAAAAAATAGAATGAGTTGATGTTTTTGGACTGGATGGTCTTTGGGGCGTTTGGATTCGATGAGTCCGTTGTGCTGCCT
>CAVJQJ010000106.1:0-2082 GCA_963651715.1 Anaerovoracaceae bacterium | reverse complement strand
GACAAAGACACCCGCATCAAAGAAGCAAGTTGCGGTCTCTGCCCTTACACAGGTGCTGAACTGCCTGCCGATGGCTTTGGTGAAATCGACCATATCATTCCTCGGTCGAGAACAACCGCGGCCATGGGGACCATCTTCAACTCTGAAGCCAATCTGATTTTTGTCACCCAGGAAGGCAATCAGATCAAAGGTGCTAAGTCATACTACTTGGAAAATCTGGCAAAGAACTATCTCGAAAAACGGTTCGGTACATCTGATTTAGGGGCTGTTGAGGAACAGATTGAGGGCTGTGTGACCATGCTGGTCAACAATGGACGTATCCGCCATTTTGATATGCTCAATGACCATGAACAGGCCTGTGTACGTCATGCCCTCTTCCTGAGAGAATTCTCAGAAGCACGTCAGGCTGTCGAACGTGAACTGGCTACAACCAACCGCACCCGCGTGAATGGCACGCAGGCATGGCTTGTCAAAACATTCCTTGAAAAACTCCAGAAAGAACTAGCCCCTTGGTGCAAAGAGACCGGCAACAGTCTCAATTTCAGATGCTGGGCAACCGATGTTCTGGTTTCATCACGTATCCGTGACAGTCTGGGGAATATCGACAGCCGTTTCAGGAAAATCCAGCCACAGCCGATTGCTTCCCATTCCATCGATGCGATGTGTGCCTATGCAACGGCCTGCAGTATTGAACAGTACAACGGTTTCCTGAATGGCGATCCAGACTTAGGTGATGTTGAACATGCAGACAAACTGCTGAAACTGTACCCAAACAGTTGCGACATCCTCCGTATGAAAGCACTGGATGATTCACAGAAGAAAGACCTCGGTTCCCGGGCAATCTTCAAGGAAGGCATCCTTGCCGAGAACTTTGTGCCAATCATGTTCCACAAAGGTGTTGTCCGTCTTGGTTTTGGACTGCCATCGAAAGATCAGCAGACTGGGAACTGCTTTGAGGTCAAAGGCAAGGATCCACAGGCACTCCTCCGCTTACTGGCCCCATACCTTGACCGTGAGATTGATTTCAATTCAGAAAAGCTTGAAACGTACAGAATCAATAAACAGGCTGCCTTTACTCTATTCTCCGAAATCAGCCGTCGTCCAGCAACCAAAGAAGAGCTGGCAATTGCCGACATTCTGGAATCCATGCATTACGTCACAGAGCGGAAGAAAATCTTCGACCAACTGGTGAACATCAACAAATTCCAGACAACGGATAAGATTCTCAAGGCAAGCCGGTTCAAGATTAAAGTCACTCAACCTAAAGGTCAGAAACTGTTTTCGATGGATGGCGAGCTGATACTGCCCTCAAAACTTGAATGGTCAGCAGTATGCAATCATGAAAGCATTGCCCCATTACTTGACAATAAAGTCGGAACAGACGATGAGAATAATGTCCGCAAGATTCTGGATGACATGTATCGCACCAACTCAAGCAAACGTAAACATGTTCCAGTGAGACGAGATCCAAGCCTGCCCATCTGCGCAACTGCATCTGGGCTTTTCAGAATCAGGAGATGGACGCCAGACAGGACGCCTGTTTACCAAACCCATAATATCGGTGTTTCTAAATACGTCGGCTTTGCAACCAACAAAGAGAAAGTTGATTGGAATACCCCTGTCACCAATCCAGAACTGATCAACGAAAATGTGACGGACTTTAAAGCAAGGTACAGCGATATTGCTGAGCAGGTTTCTATGCAATCTTGGCGGTTGGTTGAGGACGGTGATGTCAAGGTCTACATTGCACCAGGAACAGGTGATAGACGCTATATCCGTGTTGATGCATCTATTGCCGACTTCAAGAAATGGTATGAGTCTTCAACAGGGAAAACGATAACCCAGTCACTGTCTGTTGATGATGTCATCAAGGCTGATGGCGAGAAATTCAATCGGGCAGTCGGCGAGAAACTGTCGAAACTACTTGGACAACCGCGGCCGCCAAAGCTCTTCATAAAAAGCCTAGGGGAAAGGGTTGTCTTCCAATACATCGTTAAGAGCAGCAATGCTGAAATGAAGAACGCTTATAACAGGTAGACATTCAAATGCGCCATCTAACAGTCAGTGAGTTCGGTTCATTCT
>CAVJQJ010000105.1:0-4762 GCA_963651715.1 Anaerovoracaceae bacterium | reverse complement strand
TTATTCGACTATATTCCTGATCATGCTGTTTTTACGATGATCGGCAATACCGCAGAATCTTTTCATCGATTCTGGACGGATACCAATTCCCGTTATGCATTCCTTAGAGCCGATCGCGAACGTCCAATCCTGCCTCCAGAAAAACTGTTCCTGACTGAGGAAGATTTTTTCGTTCTGGTCAAACCTTTTGCCCGTTGGATATTACAGTCCGGCGATGAACCTTCTGAACTGTCCTCAAACCTCCCAGATGTTTCCATCAATCGACGGGCAGACAATCCACTGACCAATATCAAGAAATACATTGATGAATCAGATAAACGGATCCTGATCTGTGCTGAGTCACCTGGGCGTCGTGAAACGTTGCTCCAGCTTTTCAATGAATATAATCTTCAGACTATCGACTGTACCGATTTTGACAGTTTCTGCAAAAGCAATGCCCCTGTCATGCTTTGTGTCTCTCCGATACAGAAGGGATTCTCACTAGGCTACGTACTTGGGGACCTTGCCCTCATCACAGAAACCGAGCTCTACGCCAATTCTGGCCGTAGAAGCATCAACAAAGCCACTCGAGCTGATTTTCATGTTGAATCCATTGTCCGGGATTTATCTGAACTGAAAATCGGTGATCCTGTCGTCCACGCAAACCACGGTATTGGACGCTATCGGGGACTGGTCAGTATGGACTTGGGGGAAGGCGAAACAGAATTTCTGCATCTACAGTATGCCGGCGATGCGAAACTCTATGTTCCTGTCGCACAACTGCACGTCATTTCAAGGTATGCGGGGACATCCCCAGAAGATGCACCACTGCATGCTCTTGGCTCAGGACAATGGAAAAAAGCAAAACAGAAAGCTGCCCAGAAAGTCCACGATACGGCAGCTGAATTGCTGGATCTTTACGCAAAAAGATCGATGCGAGAAGGTTTTGCGTTCCCATTATCTATGAATGATTATGAAGCATTTTCTGACAGCTTTGGATTTGATGAGACCCCAGATCAGGCTACTGCAATCGCCTCGGTCATTGAGGACATGACATCCAGCCAACCAATGGACCGACTTATCTGTGGTGATGTTGGTTTCGGCAAAACAGAAGTTGCATTACGTGCAGCCTTTATTGCCGTCATGGGAGGAAAACAGGTCGCATTGCTTGCCCCGACCACTCTTCTGGCAGAACAACATGCCCTGACTTTCCGGGACCGATTTGCGGACTGGCCCGTCAAAATTGCAGAACTTTCCAGATTCAGAACCCAGAAACAGGTCAATGAAGCCATTAAGGGACTGCAGGATGGTTCCATTGATATTGTCATAGGGACTCATAAGCTGTTGTCAAAGGATGTTTCGTTCAATCGTCTAGGACTCATCATCATTGATGAGGAACACCGCTTTGGCGTCCGTCAGAAAGAAGCGCTGAAAACAATCCGGTCTGAGGTCGATGTGTTGACCCTGACTGCAACCCCGATTCCACGAACACTGGGGATGGCCCTTGAAGGTCTGCGCAGCTTTTCCATCATTGCAACGGCCCCTCAAAAACGACTTGCCATCAAAACTTTTGTTCGAACGGAACAGGATTCTGTCATCCGTGAAGCCTGTCTGCGAGAGCTGAAACGAGGTGGACAGGCATATTTCCTACACAACGAAGTCGAGACCATCGAGAATCGAAAAATCATGCTGGAAACATTGATTCCGGAAGCCCGCATCGGTGTTGCCCATGGACAGATGCATGAAAGAGATCTCGAACGGGTCATGAAAGACTTTGTCGCACATCGATACAATATCCTGCTCTGCACAACGATTATCGAAACCGGCATTGACGTTCCAAATGCCAACACCATGATCATGCACCGGGCTGACAAGTTTGGGCTTGCCCAACTTCATCAGCTACGAGGACGTATCGGCCGTTCACATCATCAGGCATATGCCTATCTCTTAGTCAATGACACACAGAGCCTTTCAAAACAGGCTCAACGGAGGCTAGACGCCATCCGACAGATGGAAGATCTTGGCAGTGGCTTCTATCTCGCCATGCATGACCTGGAAATCAGAGGGGCCGGTGAGGTCTTGGGGGAAGAACAGTCCGGTGAAATGATTGAAATTGGTTTCCAGATGTACACCGATATGCTTCAGGAAGCTATCCGTGCCATGAAGAAAGGTGAAGAACCCGACTTTGATGCACCGTTCACGACAACCACTGAAATCAATCTGCATACCCCTGCCTTACTGCCTGTCGATTACTGCCCAGGCGTCAATGAACGCCTTTCGCTGTATAAGCGGTTTGCCAACTGCGAGTCATTGGAACAGGTCAATGACCTTCAGGAAGAACTGATTGACCGTTTTGGGAAAATGCCCGAGGCCGCTCAGGCTCTGGTTGAGACCCATCGCATCAGACTGCTGGCCAAAGCCATTGGTATCAACAATATCGATGCCCATACTGAAGCCCTGATTCTCCAGTTCCTGCCCAATGCGCCGATCGATGCTGTCCGGATTATTGAACTGATTCAGAAAAACAAGAATATCCGCTTCAATGGACCGGAAAAACTGCGAATCACCGCAAAAATGCCTGATCTGACCAGTCGAGTCAGCCAAATCAAGTCCATGATTAAGCTACTCAACAATCAGCCCGCAGAAATGAAACCAGCTGCCTCTACAGGACGCAAGAAGAAAAAGAAATAAGCCGATCAACAGGATAAGACATCAGAAATATCGTTCTGCTCTCATGAACCGTTATTCCAGAAACCTTTCTGCTTCACCTCTGTAAGCATCCATCAATTTTTACGGAATCCAGGAACTGCGGAAAGGAGTTTCAGGATGGGTAAAGATTTCACCAACTCAAAGACATTCAGCTCCAATGAATCAAGCGTATTCTTGATCATCAGTCCCAATTCCGTGTCACCTTCCATGACGAGACGGCGACTGAAGAACAGAGTATCAGGATCTTCTTCGCGCTTAGACAACAGATAGAAATCCTGAGCAGTCGCAGAAATGGTTAAATCAGGCTCTGTATCTCCCCACCCTGGGACAAATCCCCCTTTAGTCCAGACAAAATTGAAATTTATTCCTGCATCAGTCACAGCAATACGAAACTGTTTGCCCAACATGAATTCGGTCACATCCTCAGGCAATTTATCCTTCAGGATAGGATTCAGGACGAAAACAAATAGGACAGATCCCGGCCAAGAAGGCAGGTATGACATCATCTGGCCAACAGGTTTAGGTACACTGTACTGTTTCATACGGATTTCCACTTATCCTTGCCAATTCATGCCAGGGTTTCCATACCAGTATCCATTGCATGGCTGACCTTTCATGAAAGCAGTGATTTTCCCATTTGATGGGGTTGCTCCATCAATCACTTCCCTGAAGCATCCAACGATTCCTCTCATATTTTCTGATTGAGGAGACAGTCGAACCACATCAACCCCCATGGATTTCATCTGAGGGATTTCATTGATGAGATTATAAATCCTAATCGACTGAGTCTGTATGCCATTGAAGTTGAGGAAAGGCTCTCCTTCACGTGTCTCCACCGGCAATCCATCAGGATAATCCAGACAACGGAACTGACAGGAATCTTTCTGAAGATTGTGATATCTTGCTGTAAAACATCTTGCCGAATAAGCCAATGGCAACCGGCCAGAAACAAAAACTTCTGACTCCATGTTATCCGGGAATCTGGACAGCATTTTCTGCAGATTGACGCCACTCATTTCAAATGGCATCACCCAGCGTTTTGCCCCTTCTTCAGCAACAATCTGCAATGCTTCTGGATTGTAAAGATTCAGATGCGGTCCTGCGACAAATGGTGTCCTGCCATCCATCATGCCAACAGCTCCCATATCATTGGCTTCTGCGGTATAACACTGGTTCTCGACAATACGATGCATGGCATTAAGGTGTGCGCCAGACTCCAGCAAAACCTGTGTTGACAGAACCACTTCTTTACCTGATGAAGATAAAAGATCTGCCAATTCGAACCAGTCTTCTTCCCTTAACTCATGTCTTCTTGCGCAGACAGTTTCCCCAAGATAGACAATATCGAGAGGAAACTCTGCCATATCTTTATAGAAAGAAAAGACCTTTTCCCTGGACCAATAATATTGCAATGGGCCTAATGCGAGTTTCAATTGATTGTCCTTCCTGTTTCTATTATTTCCAAGAGCGATAGTAAGCACCCAAGGTCTGCTGCTGTCCCTCAGACTGTTTGGCCAAGGTGGTCACCCATTCTGATTTCACTTCATACTGCATTGGATCTGAATTACAGCGGTCCAATGCCTCGCGCCAGACCCTTGTCACCGCAGCAGTATACGCAGGACTTCTCTGGCGGCCTTCAACCTTGATGGCTGATACACCGATTTCTTTCAGCCGAGGCAATAATTCCAATGTATTCAGGCTAGCAGGCTCCTCAATTGCATAGTAATGCTCACCCTGTACCTGATAACGACCTTTACATATTGTTGGGTAACTGGATTTCTCACCATCAGCATAACGGTCAACCAACACGCCATTCAGTCTTGATTCCAGACCTGATGGCGTCTGAACCCATTTGACGGCTTTCGCCGGTGAACAGACCCCCTTGTTGTTTGGAGCATCCCCTGTGATATAGGAGGACAACGCACAACGCCCCTCCACCATGACACACAGGCTGCCAAACCCAAAGACTTCTAAGTCGACATCCGTATTCTGGGCAACCATTTCAACCTGTTCTATTGAGAGCACGCGAGGCAATACAACCCGGGATATATTGAATTTCCGTGCATAGAAATTG
>CAVJQJ010000104.1:0-3131 GCA_963651715.1 Anaerovoracaceae bacterium | reverse complement strand
CTTTCATTCAAATCAGACATCTACCTGTTTTCTAGGTCACGACAACTGGAGACGATTTCCATGCGATTTATCCGATCAATCCTTTTCTTTCTCGTCTGGTGGTCTTTCACCTTTTTCTGGGGATTTGTCTGTCTTTTTACCTGCTGGTTACCCTTCAAAGGACGTTATCAAGTTGCCTCAATATGGGCAAGGGTCACAACTGGGCTGGCATGGATTATCTGCGGCATCCGTTATCAGGTCAGGGGCACGGAAAATCTGCCAGATGGTCCTGTCGTACTGATGAGCAAGCATCAGTCAACCTGGGAAACACTGTTCATGATGCTGGTGATGCCCCGCCCTCTTTCTTTTGTCCTGAAGAAATCCCTGCTGTATATTCCTTTCTTTGGTTGGGTCCTTGCATTCATGCGGATGATTCCAATCGATAGAAGCCAGCGTATGAATGCTTTCCGTCAGATGGTCCAGATTGGCGGTCAGCGACTCAAGGAAGGTCATTGGATCATCATCTTTCCAGAAGGCACACGTGTTCCTCCCGGTCAGAAAGGTGACTACCAGAGTGGTGGTTCCATGCTGGCAATCCGCACCAAGGCACAAGTTGTTCCGATTGCCCTGAATTCAGGCGAATGCTGGCCAAAAACGACGATTGTCAAAACACCAGGTCTGATTACCCTCTCAATCGGAAAACCAATCGACACTGCAGGCAGAAAAGCAGACGATGTCACCAAAGAAGTCGAGGCTTGGATTGAAGGTGAAATGCATCAGATTTCCCCTCACCTGTACACAGATGCGAAGTGAGCTCATTTTCCGATAGACTGTTCGATACATTGGCCGGTTTCTTTGGACAGAAACCAGCCAATGCCAGACAACGTTCCCAAAGCCAGAACACTGTCACACAACACTCAATTGTCCTTGAGGGACAAGAAATATCCTATCTTCTAAAACACTCCGATAGACGCTCCTTTGGATTCAGAATAGATGATAAAGGTCTGACCGTTACAGCACCTGAACGTGCTGCCCTCACTTCTGTTGAAGAAGCCATCAGTGCGAAACAGAACTGGATTCTCAAAGCACTCTCCAGTTTCAATGAAAAATCCCAGAACCGCCCTGCTCCGATTATCTGGCAGGATGGAGCTGTTTTTCCCTATCTCGGCAAGGAATGCCGCGTCCGCCTGGTCAAGACAACTTCTACAAAAACCAGTTTCAGTTTTACCGATGGCTGGCTGACAATTGAAACACCACTGGCAGATCCTGTCTCTATTGAAGCGAATATCAAGCAGTGGCTGAAAAAAAAGGCGTCTGAAATTCTTTTTTCACGTCTTGCAGAACAAGCCGGCACCATGCAGCTGTCTTATACAAAAGCGGCTCTTTCCCAAGCAACTGGCCGTTGGGGATCCTGCTCTTCCAAGAAGCACATACGCCTTAACTGGCGGCTGATTATGCTGGACTGGTCATTGATTGATTATGTTATCGTCCATGAGCTGGTACATCTCCAAGAAATGAACCACAGTCCCCGTTTCTGGGCAATTGTTGGAGAATGGTATCCAGACTGGAAAGATGCCCGCAAAAAACTGAAAAACCTCGGACAGGAAGTCTTTACACTTTTTGCAGACTGATCCATCATTGATGAATCAATCAGGCTACAGAGATTTATCTGCCTCCCTGTTTCTACTACTTTCCGAAAGAAAAACCATGGATTATGTGACCTTGAATACTGGAAACAAGATGCCAATGCTCGGCTATGGTGTCTTCCAGATTCCTCCTGAAGAATGCAAACGCTGTGTGCTTGACGCACTTGATGTCGGTTATCGGATGATTGACACCGCTCAGGCATACAGCAATGAAGCAGAAGTCGGTGAGGCCATTGCTGAATGTGGTATTCCCCGTGAGGAAATCTTTTTGCAAACCAAGGTCTGGATTGACAATGCCGGTGAGGCAAAAGCCTATGCTTCCATTGAAGCATCCCTTCAGAAATTAAAGACAGATTATGTTGATATGCTGCTGATCCACCAGCCTTTCGGTGACTACTATGGTACTTACCGAGCCATGGAGAAAGCCAAGGAAGCAGGGCTTGTCAAAGCATTTGGCGTCAGCAATTTCTTCCCTGACCGTTTCGTAGACCTTGTTGAGTGCACGGGGATTGTTCCTGCAGTCAATCAGATTGAATCTCATATCTATAACCAGCAGAACAAAGCACGGGAAGTCTATGTCCGTTATGGAACCAAGATACAGGCCTGGGCACCGTTTGCTGAGGGGAAGATGAATCTCTTCAGAAATCCTGTCCTTGCCCGGATCGGCAAGCAGTATGGCAAAACGAATGCCCAAGTGGCATTGCGTTACCTGCTGAGCAGAGACATGACCGTCCTGCCAAAATCTGTCCATAAAGCACGCATGGTTGAGAATTTCGATGTCTTCAACTTCAATCTGTCTGTTGAGGATATGTCTGCCATTGCCGCTCTGGATGGCGGGGAAAGCCTTTTCCTGTCACACTACGACCCTGAATCAGTGAAATTCCTGATTCATTACACCCAAAAGAAAGGCTGACCTTCAGCCATTGATCCCGATAAACTTATTACGAGACTGGAGACTGATATGCGTTTTCTTCACACAATGATCCGAGTCGGCAACCTGCAGCGTTCCATCGATTTCTATACCAATGTCCTAGGCATGAAACTGCTGAGAACCATGGATTTCCCTGAGGCAAAATTCACACTGGCCTATCTTGGCTATGAAAGCAATCCAGCCCAAGCAGAACTGGAACTGACTTACAACTATGGTGTTGAATCTTACGAACTGGGCAAAGGCTACGGACATATCGCCCTGTCCACTAACGATATCTACGGTTTTTGTGAAAAGATCCGAGCCAAAGGTGCTACCATCACGCGTGAACCAGGTCCTATGAAGGGATCGGATATTGTTTTGGCTTTTCTCCGTGATCCAGATGGCTACAGCATTGAACTGATTGCTGAATAATCTGCGCTTACCCTATTGAAGCATTTTTTAAAGGGTATCCGTTGACCCAACAGGAATAAGCACCTATAATTCTCTTTCCACTGAGCTTTGAGCCAGTCCGGAGACGTGGCCGAGAGGTCGAAGTCACTCCCCTGCTAAGGGAGCATACGAGCTAAAACTTGTAT
>CAVJQJ010000103.1:0-4096 GCA_963651715.1 Anaerovoracaceae bacterium | reverse complement strand
ATTCTGATTTTCTCCTAAATTATCAGATTTTGAATTTCCACAGAATCCGTTACAGGCTCCTTTTTTGCGCTGCAGATTATTTTTTCGCCTGCAGACGCTTGAATTTTTCCATCAGCTGTTCTTTGGTTTCCTTATGCGCTGGGTCTGGTTTACAGCATTCCATCGGACAGACTGCCGCACACTGCGGTTCGTCATAGTGCCCGACACATTCTGTACAGCGGGTGTAATCCACTTCACAGAAACGTTTCCCCATCACAATCGCTGTATTCGGACATTCCGGAATACAGATTTCACAACTGATGCAGTCGTCAGTAATTACAAAAGCCATAATGAATCAATTTCCTATTATTTTCTGCTAGCTTTGATTTCCATCACTTTCTGTTTCAGCCTTGCGTCGACAGAAGTGAACACGAACTTGGAGACATCGCCACCCATGTAGGCGATTTCGCGGACAAAGGTTCCCGACACAAACTGGTATTGGTCGGATGGTGTCATGAAGAGGGTTTCCATTTCCGGCAGCAGATGTTTGTTCATGCCTGCCATCTGGAATTCGTATTCAAAATCCGATACTGCCCGAAGACCGCGGATCACGACGGTCGCATTCAGTTCGCGCGCAAAATCCACCAACAGTCCGGAAAATGGCCGGACACTGACATTTGGATAGCGTGCCAGGACTTCCTGGGCAATCTCCACCCGTTCCTGTGTCGTGAAGAAAGGTTTCTTGGCATGACTGTCCGCCACACCGAGCACCAGCTGATCAAACAATCCCGCCGCACGGCGGACGATATCTTCATGACCCCGTGTCAGTGGATCAAATGTGCCAGGATAAACCGCAATAACCATGATGGATTCCCGATATGATTGAAATTGTTAGACTGATTGGACGATGCGTATCATACCCGCTTTTCAAGCAGATGATAATAAACCTGCCCTGCACTCCCCTCGCGGACGAGGCTCAGGCGGTCTGCGATACCACATTCCCCCAGCAGTTCGTCTGTCACGCGGACATCGGACTCGATATAGATCAGACCGTTGTCTGACAGCAGGTTCAGGCTGACCGGCAGCACCTGTGGCAGCAGATGTTCCTGAAACGGCGGATCCAGACAGATCAGGTCAAACCGCCTGCCGGCATCCGCCATCGCCTTGGTCATCAGCAATGCGTCACCGGAGAGGATGTCGATCTGGTCCGCCTTGAGTTTTTCCCTGAGTGTCTGCAGGTTTCTCAGCGCCATCCGGTTTTTCTCCATCATGACGACATGCTGGAATCCACGGCTTGCCGCCTCAAATCCCAGTGCCCCACTCCCTGCAAACATATCCAGGCAGGACAGTGTGGCAAAACCGCCATCAAACAGGTGGTTCAGCCAGTTGAACAGTGTCTCACGGACACGTTCCGGTGTTGGCCGCAGTCCCTGCGCATCAATTACGGTGATGGGTGTCCGCTTCCACTGCCCCCCGATAATCCGGATGGTATGTGATGCCCCCGCTGTCTGGCGGTGCGGGACAGCCAGTCTTGCCCTCGCCGGTTTTCTTGATTTTGTGACCATACCATCAGTTCCCCACAATCACGACTGCCATTTTCTCGGCAGACAGTTTCCGGGCAAAAGCCGCCTTGACATCGTCCGCAGTCACCGCACGGATCTTATCAGTCCAGGTATCCAGATAATCCAGTGGCAGATTATAGGTGCCGACCATCGTGATCAGGTCGAGGATTTTCCGGTTGCCTTCCATATTCATGACAAACCCACTCGCCAGATGTTCTTTCGCCGCTTCCATTTCGGCTTCGGTTGGTCCTTTTGCCATGAAGTCCTTGAATGTCTGGTCAACGACTGCCAACGCTTTTCTGGTCTGGGATTTTTCGGTCTGGAGTCCCATCATGAAAGGACCGGGCTGGACCAGGGTCTGGAAACTGCTGGAAACCGAATAGGAAAGTCCCCGTTTTTCACGGACTTCATCCATCAGACGGGAGGAGAAGCCACCCCCACCCAGGATGTAGTTGCCGACCGTCATCGCAAAGAAGTCCGGATCGCCGCGCTGGATGGCTGGCATACCCTTGAAGACATGCGCCTGGGAGGCGGGATGGCTCAACACCTGTTCACCACCTTTTGGCGCAGGGACCGCCGGCATGACGGGCATAGTGGATTTTGCAACCGGCAGTGATGCACTGATGCGTTCCGCCAAGGCTTCCGCCTGTTTCCGGGTGACATCCCCGACAATGCCGATGACCGCCCGGTCAGCCACATAGTAAGTCCGATGGAAATCCACCAGATCCTGACGGGTGATGGCGGAGACACTCGCTTCGGTCGGACTCTGTCCGTATGGATGGGTGCCGTAAAGCATCTGTTTGAACGCCCGGCTGCCGATGTTCTGCGGACGGGTCAGTTCTTCCTTGATGGCGGCGGTCATGATGGTTTTCTCACGTTTCAGGACATCCGCTGGAAATGCGGGATGCGCCAGATAACGGACCATCAGCTGGATGGCTTCATCCGAGGCTTTCTGTCCAGACAGCACCCGAAGCCGACAACCACCACGATCCATACTGACCTTGCCATACTGCACCGCACCGGCATCCGCAAAGGCATCCATGATCTGGGCTTCCGATACGCCCTTCTGACCATTGGCGGGCGCAATCCCCTTATCCATCAGACCGTTGGTCAAGGCTGCCAGTCCGCTTTTCCCTGTTGTATCCAGACGGGAACCCGCATCGAATTCGACGCTGATGTCGATGACGGGAATCGCGGAGGTGCCCACAAACATGACTTTGGTGCCATTGGCGGTTTTCCACTGCTCAATCGGCAGTCCTGCCATCGCCGGCACCGCCAGAACCAATGACAGTACCATGCCACAGCACCACCCCAGCCATGCGGAGAAACGCTTTCCCTGAAACCTTACTTTCCTGTTCAACATCCTGTTTCTCCTATTTCTTCTTTGACTGTGATGGCAATGCAACCGGTGTCAGCACCGCGACGGTCAGCTGGTCTTCATGGAAATATTTCCCGGCAACACGCTTGACCTGTTCCAGGGTGACCGCTTTCAGTTTCTCAATAATCCGGTCTATCTTCTGACAGCCGATTCCGGACATCTCAAAAAGCCCGACTTCCATCGCCTGACCGAACATGGAATCGCGTTTGTAGATCTGGGCAGCAATCAGCTGGGTCTTGACGCGCTGCAGTTCTGCTGGCGAAACGCCTTTTTCCGCAATATCCGCCACGGATTTCCGCAGCCGTTTTTCCAACGCATCAACCGAGACGCCATTCGCCGGCACACCACTCAGCACAAACAGCGATGGTCCACGGGCAATTTCCGAGTATTCTGTGCCAGCTTCAAGCGCGATTTTCTCTTTCCGCACCAGTTCTGACGGAAGCCGTGCATTATCATAGCCATCCAGCACGGAAGAGAGCACATCCAACGCATAGACATCATCGTCTTTTTCCACATCGCGCAAAGATGGCGCCTTGAATGCCAGCACCACGGTTGGATTTTCCGCGGGGGCGTTCACGGTCACACGACGGATACCCCGCTGTTCGGGTTCGGTCTGGGACTTGTTCCGGACAATCGGTTTCTGGGGCAGCCCCCCAAAATATTTTTCAGCAAGCGCCTGGACATCCTGGGCTTTTACATCACCGACTACGACAAGCGTCGCATTGTTCGGGGCATACCACCGTTTATACCAGGCGGCAGCATCCTCGACCGTCATGTTCTTCAGGTCATCCATCCAACCGACGACCGGCCAATGATAGGGATGGGCGGTGAACGCGGTCGCCCGCAACGATTCGACCAGCAGTCCTTCCGGTTTATCCTCGGTCCGCCATCTGCGTTCTTCCTGAACGACCTTGATTTCTTTCTCAAAGTCTTCTTTGCGGAACAGCAGACCATTCATGCGGTCTGCCTCCATCTCGATCATTTTCTCGAGGTTCTTCGCCGGCACCTGCTGGTAATACCCCGTATAGTCTGTATTGGTGAACGCATTGTCCCTGCCGCCCAAACGGGCAACGGTCTTGCTCAGGCTGCCTTCCGGAAATTTTGCCGTGCCCTTGAACATCATATGCTCGAGGACATGGGCAACGCCGGTGGTCCCATTCGTTTCATCCATCGATCC
>CAVJQJ010000102.1:0-2109 GCA_963651715.1 Anaerovoracaceae bacterium | reverse complement strand
GAAAGGGTTTCAGCCTATCTCTGATAAATGTCCACAGATATCGTTACAGGCTCGCTTTTTCAGACGGTGAAAACCTTAATCCTCACGTCTCGCATGGGTCAGTGACTCTGCGATGTTTGCCATGAAATCCGCGAAATACCCGGTATTTTCCCAGTCAGCTTCTGCAACAATCTTGCCCGCCTTATTCCGGGTAACCTCAAAATCCACCATGAAAGTCGCCTTGTTGTCACCAGCAGGCAGATAACCTGAGCGTTCAGCAATCCCCTTGAAGCCATAGTCTTTCATCATAGTACCCTTGATGGACTGCTCTTCCGCCACTTTGGCAAGTTCCGCCTGAAGATCAGGTTTTGGCTCAACAACAAACTTACCTTTACATTTAAGGGCGTTATTGTCTTCTTTCTTGGTACTGCCGACGGTATCAAATGAGTAATTGATACGTTCCATCATCTGGCGCGCCTCCGTCTCATTCATATAGCCAAGCTTCAGGATCTTCTTAACCCCGCCTTCTTCTTTCAGGTATTTGACGAGAGACTCCCGGGCTTCATTACTTGAACAATCATCACCCGGTTGGGTAACACACCCTGTCGTCATACCAATCAACGCACCCCCAATCAATACTGTCTTAATGTTCATTTCCACCCTGTTTCTGGCAATTGCCGGTTTCTGAATCCGTCAGATGCACCACTGCATCAAAATTGACTCTTAGTAAAATTTTATGCCGTTATTTTCCTTCGAAAAGGCAAGACATGCCACCCAATTTACATCGCATTTATAGAATCAAAAGTTCTGTTTTTATTAATGAAAAAACCTCTCCCCTGATACAAGGGAGGAGGTTTGACAGAATCCTCCATCTCCTGTACGGTATGATGAAGCAAATGTTACTTAAGATAAACTATTTCAATCACTTAAGAGAGGTCTTCGTATGGAATTCAGTGAAGTTGTCAAAGGACGCCGATCAATCCGCTTTTTTGACGGCAGACCAATTGACAAAACTGTTCTCAGAACAATCGTAGAAGAAGCGCAGTGGGCGCCATCCTGGGTCAACTCACAGCCATGGAAGGTCTATATCGCCACGGGAAAGACTCTTGATGCCATCAAGAAGGACCACCTCGCAAAAGTGAACGCTGGTGAAGAAGGCTATTCTGATTTCAAACGGGCTCCACGCGAATCTTTCGGGGCATTCCCGCTCAAAAACATGCAGGCGCTTGGCGAAACCCTTGGTGCTTATCTGGAAGGTGACTGGTCCGCATTCAATCATGCACAGGGCATGCTGTATGACAGCAGTGCGGCAGTTTACATCACCCTGCCAAAAGGCACGCCTGAATGGGCCATCATGGATATGGGCGGTTTTGAACAGACATTGATGCTGAGTGCAAAGAATCAGGGCATCGATTCCATTCCCGCCTATGAATTTGTCAAATACCCAGACATGATCCGGCGTTATCTAGGCATTCCTGAAGATGAAATGGTAGCTATCGGTGTCGGTCTCGGCTATCCGACCAATCATCCGGTCAATGGTTTCCGTTCAAACCGCATTCCCCTTGACGAGATGCTTGTCATCAAAGACTAAGCCACCAGAATCTCCTCCTCCCCAATCTTATCTGACTGCTCCTGAGACATTTCATCCAGACTGTCATGTCCCAGGAGCAACATCAATACAAACCTCTGCCTAAGGTTCGACACCATTTTCTGGCAAACGCCATTAACCGTTTTCCGCTGTCTGAAATCCCATCTGCGACCATTTCAGGTGTCCACAGCTTTTCCACCCGTTATACGGACATTATACCTCCATTATCAACAGAATCCTGTGGATAAGTCAGTTTTACTAAAAAAAAGCCCGTTGGCATTCCAACGGGCAGGTAAAAAGACTGGCATAACGCAGACCTGCATCAATCAGAGGAGACCTTCTGATCCAATGCACGAAGGGTCTACGGATATGATTCTACATATCAATCCCAAATAACGCAAGTGATAACCATTATCATTTAAAAACTTTGATTCACACTAGAAAAGAGCAAACACTGGTAAGACGAAGACAGGCAAGATCAAGGTTTCCGAAAAGCTACCCACCGGCATAGCCGGTGGTTCTTCATATCGCCTGTAAGGCTC
>CAVJQJ010000101.1:4076-9633 GCA_963651715.1 Anaerovoracaceae bacterium | reverse complement strand
GTAAGCTTTTTGGAACCCCCAGCTTAGCTGGGGGTTTTCTTATGACAAAAAAGCAGTCCCGACAGGGACTGCTTTCTCATGTATGCAACCAGTCTGACAACGATGGTCCAGCCATGGCGGATTCACTCTTTCAGACGGCCGAAATATTTCAATGCTTTCAATGCCACCCAACCAACGATGGCGGTCACAAAAGCGCCGTCAAGCAGCCACTGGTGAACACCCTCGCCCGTGAATCCATACTCATAGAAACGGAAGGACATCACCCCAAGCCCAATCGCAACAGAGGCGAAAAACACTTCCCATTTTGAAAATCTTCTGTTCATTGCAATATCCGAACTTTTCTTACAGGCGCATCAGGCGCACAGATACCCGTGCAAACTATACCATGACTGATGCGGTTATCCAAAAAAACAGAAGATTTATTTCCGTTTTCCCTCGCAGACACCCCATCAGCAACGGGTCACTGTCGAGACCCCTTTGACCTCCCGCAGGATCTGAAGCGCCTTGTTCATCCCCTCCGTTCCCGGAACCTCCACCGTGAAAGTCATCTTTGCGATCCCCTTGCTGCTCTGGGTTCGGACGCCGATTACATTGATTTTCTCCCGGGTGAAGATATCTGAGATATCCCTGAGCAAGCCCTGCCGGTCATTCGCCTGGATATAGATGTCCACGGGATAAACCGCTCCATCCCCTTGGGTCCCCCAGCTTGTCTGGATGATACGTTCCGGCGCCTGACGCGCCATCTCACGGAAATTCTTGCAGTCCAGACGATGGATCGAGACACCCTTGCCCTTTGTCACAAAGCCGACAATCTCATCAGGCGGTGCAGGACGGCAGCAACGGGCAAGCTGTGTCAGCACCCCCTCTGTTCCAACAACCAGAACCCCCGATTTACCATCCGAACGGCTCTTGCGGACAATATCCTCATCCTGTAGCTCAGGCATCTGTGGCTGAGGACCGCCATTGAGCATCTGCTCAATCGCTTTCGTCGAGACCTTTTCCTTGCCGACAGCGAAGAAGAAATCATCCACCTTGCTGAACGACAGTTTCCTTGCGAGATCCTCAAGATTGACGGCTGTCTTGCCTTCCCGCTGAAGCAGCTTTTCAACGACACCCCGACCATTCTCAACCGTTGTCTCAAACTCTTTGCCATTGAACCAGGCACGGATCTTGGTATGGGTCCGGGGATTGACCGCATAACCAGGACTCAGCCAGTCACGGGATGGACCAACATTGCCTGTCGCCCCCTTGGCAGTGATGATCTCAACCGTCTGTCCACTCTTCAGCGGGGTATTCAACGGCACCATCACCCCATCAACGCGGGCGCCACGGCATCGATGCCCCACATCGGTATGGACCTGATAGGCGAAATCAATCGGCGTCGCCCCTCTTGGCAGGTCAATGACCCTCGCCTGAGGCGTCAACGCATAAATGCGGTCATCCAGAGTGGCGGACTTGATCTTCTCCGTCCACTCCTTATGGGTATCCCCCTCTGCAACAGCATCACCGACCTCGGTTTTCCAAGAGAGCAGCTGTCTCAGATAGGAAATCTTCTCATCGTACCGCTGGGCAACAAACGTTGAACCACCAGACTCCTTGTAACGCCAGTGAGCGGCCACACCGAATTCCGCCAGCCGATGCATCTCCTCTGTCCGGATCTGAACCTCGAAAGCCTGTCCATTCTCTGCCTCGACAACCGTATGCAGCGACTGATACCCATTCGGTTTCGGACGGGAAATATAATCATCGAACTCATTCAGGATGGGATGCCACAGGCGATGGACAATATCGAGCACCGTAAAGCAGGTCTTGATATCCGCGACAATCACACGGAAAGCCCGCAGATCGAACAGTCTCGAGAAATCGAGCGATTTCCCTTTCATCTTGTTGTAGATGCTGTAGATATGCTTTGGACGGCCAGCAACCTGCGCCTTGATCCCCGCTTTATCCAGTTCCTCACGCAGACGGTCCATGATCCGCTGGATGAACGCCTCACGTTCAGTACGCTTTTCTTCAAGATTCTTGGCGATATTCCGATAGGCATCCGGATTCATGAAGCGGAATGCCAGATCCTCCAGTTCCCACTTGACCTGCCAGATACCCAGACGGTTGGCAAGTGGGGCATAGATCTCCAGCGTTTCCTTCGCATACTGCTGGCTGGTCTCATTGTCCGCCTTCATCTTCGCAAAATAACGCAGGGAAGCCATGCGGACCGCCAGACGGATCATGACGACACGCATATCGGCCGCCATCGCCAGTAGCATTTTACGGAGTGTCTCCGCCTGCGCCTTGCGGATCTGGGCGGCATTCTTGCCCTGCGCCATCTCCTCGAGATTGCCCGTCAGGTCCCGAAGCTTCAGCAGTTTCCGCAGACTGTCGACCAGATTGAAAACCTCGACACCAAACCGCCCCTCGATTTTATCCAGCACCTCAGGATGGTACTCTGGAAGCAGTGCAATCATCCCCGCCACACGGGTCTGCGGATCTGTATTGAGTTCTGCGAGAATCAGACCGACATTCTTGGCAAAATCAGCTCCCGGCTGACCGCAGATAACGGTGACATCAGAAAAGGAATCTTTGACAAAATCAAACGCATTCATGACGGTTTTGCCATCATCTGGAGACAGCCCTGCCGTAAGGCCATCAAGCGATTCGGTAATCAGTACTGAGGAAACCATTGTCCACCTCCTGTTATCGTCCTGCAGATTGCAGGGAACATCCCACTGGTTATGCTATCTTGAAATATAAAAGGACAGCACTGTTTCCATAACAATAACTTTTCCCCAACAGCTTATCAACCGTTATCCACTGGGAATAGGAGAAAAACAATAGAAAACAGGTTATCAGGCACGCATGAAACGGTAGAAATTACGGAGCATCGCCGCAGTCGCCCCCCAGACAAAGCGCTGCTGGTAAGGAATCGAGAAGAAAGTCCGGCGTCCACTCGCATTCGGGAAATAGGCGGAACGGATCTGGTAATTCGTGCCTGTCATGAAGAACGACAGAGGCAGCTCAAAAGCATCATCGACCTCAGCCGCGTTGAGCGCCACATCGAATGGCGGATGCACCAGTGCGACAACAGGAATCACCTTGAAACCGCTTCCCGTCCGGTATTCCGGCTGCATGCCAAGAATCTCGACACGGTCACGGTCAATCCCGACCTCCTCTTTCGCCTCACGGAGCGCGGTCTCGATATGGGTATCATCATCCTCATCAACACGGCCACCAGGGAAGGCGATCTGACCAGGATGGTCTTTCAGCCGCTTCGAACGTTGGGTCAGCAGGACAGTCAATCCCTCTGGACGAATCACCAACGGTACAAGAACAGCTGCAGACGCCCAGCCACGCACAACAAAACGCCCTTCTTCCCGGATTTCAGGCTGCCACTCTGGGGGATAGGCAAAACGCTGCCGCAGCGCATCCGGTGTCAGGCGGTCAGCAGGAACCGCATCACCCGATGCAATCGCATCAATAGGTTGGATGGTTGGATCGATGAATTTACTGGTCATGATTCATACGAAAAAAGGGACATCATGGACGCCCCTTTTAAATCGTGTACTACGCGATGATCAAGCAGCAGTTGCTTTACGGGTAGGCAGCTTTTCCTTGATACGGGCAGCCTTACCGGTACGGCCACGCAGGTAGAACAGTTTTGCACGGCGTACATCACCACGACGTTTGACTTCGATGGAAGCGATGAGTGGAGAGTACAGTTGGAATGTACGTTCAACACCTTCACCGGAGGAAATCTTGCGGACGATGAAGTTGGAATTCAGACCACGGCTACGGCGGGAAATAACAACGCCTTCGTAAGCCTGTGCACGTTTACGGGTGCCTTCAACAACCAGAACGTTGACAACAACGGTGTCGCCAGGTGCGAATTCAGGGATATTCTTACCCAGGCGTTCGATTTCTTCTTTTTCTAACTGATCAATCAGGTTCATTCTTGACTCCTAAAATCATCATGCCGGCGCTGTTTGGTTTTATCTGCCCTGCAGATTGATGCCCGGTATAGGATGACGGTTGATAAATGTGAACATGCCAGAGGAATGTTTCACGGGTGCTACTATACTACAGACCACTGTCTTTCAGAAACTTTCTGTCACTTTCCGACAGCAGTCCCTCCTGTTCCGCCTTCTCAAGCAGATCAGGACGTTTTGTCCGGGTCATCAGCAGAGCCTGCCTGCGTCGCCAGATGGCAATCTCACCATGATTGCCATTCATCAGCACCTCAGGCACCGCCACACCCTGATACTCCTGCGGGCGTGTATAGTGCGGACAATCCAAAATGCCCGAAACAAAACTGTCTTCCTGCGCCGACTGTTCGTCGTGCAGTGCCCCTGGCAACAGACGGATAACGGCATCCATCAGTGCCATGGCCGGAATCTCTCCCCCAGACAGGACGAAATCCCCCATGCTGATTTCTTCATCCACCATGCTGTCCAGCAGCCGTTGGTCGACTGCCTCATACCGTCCACACAGGATAATCAGCCCCGGCATCGATGCCAGCTGCTTCACCTTCTCATGTGTCAACGGCCTCCCCTGAGGGGACATGTAGATGACATGGGACTGCTCAATCCCTGCCGAACGCTGCCGCGCTTTCGCGGCTGAGATGGCACCTTCCAAAGGAGCCGCCATCATCACCATACCTGGACCACCGCCATAGGGGCGGTCATCCACCGTCCGACGGGCATCAGCAGCAAAATCCCTCGGATTCCAGACCTCAAGATGACAGATATCCTGACTGAAAGCCCTGTGTGTGATTCCCGCCCCAGTCAGGGCCGAGAACATCTCAGGAAAAATGGAGACTGCATCAAACTGCATCATCGATTTTTTCAGCAGGAAAATTCTGTCCAGACCATCCAAGGTCAGTAGTCCAATTCCCAATCGACAGCAACGGTTCCGTTCTCAAGATCGACTTCACCGACATAACTGTCAACAAATGGAATCAGCAGCTCCTTCTTCCCGCCATCTGGCAGGTCTGCCTGTATCTGAAGAATGGAGTGGACCCCATTATCAATCAGGTTTGAGACTGTACCCAAACGGACACCATTACCGTTCACAGCGCTCAGACCGATAAGATCGACCCAATAATATTCATTTTCATCAAGATCTGGAAAATCCGACCTTGAGATTCTGACAACAGACCCGCGCAATGCCTCGGCAGCATTCCTGTCTGGCACACCGTCAAGACTTGCGACAATATCATCGCCCTGCCATCTGACATCCAACGCTTCGAACTGTCTTACGGCTGGTTTATCCAGCCACCAGTTCTCAACCGTCAGCAGAGCCTCAGCATCCGTAGAATAAGGTCTAATCCTCACCCACCCTCGGATGCCATATGCACCACGGACATGCCCGACCTCAACGAGATCTTCCGGCAGCATCTGTGTGCGGTCTGTTTTCAATTTTTTACTTGGTGTATCAACCAATTACTTGGATGCAACCAGACGTGCAACAGTGTCAGACAGCTTTGCACCAACGCCCTGCCAGTAAGCCAGACGGTCAGCAGCAATCACAACGCTCTGTTCTTTTTCAGTTGCAAATGGATTGTAGG
>CAVJQJ010000101.1:0-4066 GCA_963651715.1 Anaerovoracaceae bacterium | reverse complement strand
GTAGGTACCCAGACGTTCGATGAAACGACCATCACGACGGCTACGGGAATCAGTTGCAACAATCTGGTAAAAAGGACGCTTCTTTGCGCCACCACGAGCTAAACGAATAACGACCATAAGTCTTCCAATAAAAAGTTCAAACGGAGAAATCGAAAGATTATAGCTGAATTCGTCTCAAAGCAATAGTCTGGATGTTTTAAATCCAAGAAAGTGTGCATAGATACCACGTCTTGCACAAAAAACCATCAAATTCCTTTTGCTTTCAGGCATTTCCATCTGCACCTATCCCATCTGGATCATGCCTTTCCCAGAAAAAACGCTGTTATCATTATGGAATCATAATCATCCAGTTGAAACACTCTGGACTCCCCCCACCCGATCAGGAATGAGTCGATGACAGCAGAGACCACAACAGATAGACAGCGTTTTTTTGCGGTCCTGAATGCAGGCTCATCCAGTCTGAAATACTCCCTTTTCGCTGAAATGCCAGATGGCCGCCTTGAAAGGCAGACAAGCGGTGGCATAGAAGGTATCGGCAGCGCATCTCCGACTTTTTCCGCAAAAGACAGTGACGACTATCAGCTTGACGACTACCGATGGAACAATCCTGTCCAGCTCGACACCCTTCTGGCTTTCCTCATCGAGTGGATCGAGAAATTCCTTGCCCCCAATCATCTGAGCGCAGTCGGCCACCGTATGCTCCACGGTGGCACAAAATACGATGAACCGATCATCGTTACCCCAGGAATCCTCGAAGATATGAGAACCCTGATTCCGCTGGCACCACTGCACCAGCCACGCATCCTGCAGGTCATCGACACCATCGCCAGCCGATACCCAGGCCTATGCCAGGTCGTCTGTTTCGACACATCTTTCCACAAAACCACCCCCCATATTGCCCGTCTATACGGCCTGCCCAAGGAACTGACTAAGAAAGGGCTGATCCGCTACGGCTTCCATGGGCTCTCGTTTGAATATGTGAGCATGGAACTCAAGCATATCGACTGGCATGCCGCTATGGGTAGGACCATCATCGCCCATCTCGGCAGTGGCGCAAGCATGTGCGCCATGGTCAACGGCAAGAGCATTGCGACAACAATGGGCTTTTCCGCATTGGACGGACTGGTCATGGGCACCCGATGCGGGCAGCTAGACCCTGGTGCAATCCTTTACCTGCTCCAACATGAGCACATGGATGCGAAAAGTCTGGAAAACCTGCTCTATCAGGACTCGGGCCTGCTCGGCGTGTCCGGCATCAGCAACGACGTCAGGGACCTCATGGCAAGCACGGACCCGGCAGCCAAAGAAGCGCTGGACCTCTTTGTTTACCGCGTTGTCAGGGAAACCGGCTCACTCGCCGCCGCGTGTAGTGGGCTGGACGCATTTGTCTTTACTGCCGGCATCGGAGAACGCTCACCGGAAATCCGACGGGCCATCTGCGACCAGCTGGAATGGCTCGGCATTGAGATCGATGACCGGGCCAACCGCCTCGGTGAATTGAAAATCAGCTCAGAACACAGCCGCGTCTCCGTCTGGATCCTGCCAACCTATGAAGAATTGATGATCGCACGCCATGGCGCACGGCTGGCATCAATCCACGATGCCAGCAGGAAAAACTGACGCCATCAGGCAGCAGGCAGTTCCTCCAACGGCCAGCGTGGCCTGACCGTGAAACCATAATCATAGTGCGCGCAGTTCCTGTTTGCCTTGAGGCGCATCGCGCCAGCGAACGCAATCATCGCACCATTATCCGTACAGAACTCGATTTCAGGATAGAAAACCCAGCAACGGCGCCTGGACGCCATGCGGTTCAACGCTTCACGCAGCTGTCTGTTCGCTCCGACGCCACCGGCAACCACCAGTTGACGCAGCTTTGTCTGTTTCAGTGCCTTTGCGCATTTCGCCGCCAGCACCTCGACAATCGCATCGACAAACCCTCTCGCAATATCGGCACGGGTATCTTCCGCCAGCGGTTTCCCCTGTTTGTTGACCGTTGTCAGTACAGCCGTCTTCAAACCGGAGAAACTGAAATTCAGATCCTTGGAATGCAGCATCGGGCGGGGCAGCTGGAAAACACCGGATGTCCCGACATCTGCGAGCCGCGAGATTTCAGGACCGCCAGGGTATGGCAGTCCCAGCAGTTTCGCCGATTTGTCAAACGCCTCACCGGCGGCATCATCCAGTGTTTCACCCAACAGCTCATACTGGCCAACACCCTTGACCTCCATCAGCTGGGTATGGCCACCAGAAACCAGAAGCGCCACAAAAGGGAACTTTGGCGGATTCTTGGCCAACAGAGGCGACAGCAGATGACCTTCCAGATGATGGACACCGATCAACGGCTTCTTGAGCGCGAAACCCAATCCAGCCGCGACAGAACTGCCAACCAGCAGTGCCCCAGCCAGTCCTGGTCCCTGTGTATGGGCAATCGCATCGATATCTGCAGGTTTCAGGGAAGCCTTTTCAAAAGCCTCCTTCAGCAATGGCACAATCCGACGGATATGGTCCCTTGACGCCAGTTCAGGCACCACACCACCATACTCGGCATGCAGTGCAATCTGAGAATAAAGCGCATGGGAAAGCAGACCCTTTTCCGTATCATATAAAGCAATGCCAGTCTCATCACATGAAGACTCGATACCCAGAACAATCATGGTCAAACGCAATCAATTAAAAAACGATGAAAATATTTTACCAAGATATTGACACATTCAGAAACACTGACTATAATTCAAATTCTTCGGGTGGTTAGCTCAGTTGGTAGAGCAGCGGACTTTTAATCCGTTGGTCGGGAGTTCGAGCCTCCCACCACCTACCAGATACAATCCACTGCTTCGGCGGTGGATTTTTTTTGCCTGAAATCCAGCCACCCAGCTATCCACCATCCCCAAGGATTCCCGGCATGACACACCTTCCCCGCCTTTTTCAAAACCCGTCCCTCTATTACAATGACTGGCATTGAATGAAATGCACAAAAAACATTCCAACACTAACTCGCTCAGGAAAATCATGAAGATACTCGTCACTGGTGGCTGCGGTAACATGGGGCCACATATAATCCGCAAACTGTCTGAAGCAGGCCACACCATCCGAACCATCGATCTGGACAAGGACGGCTTGAAGCAGTTTGACAACACCGCTGTTGAAACCGTCTGCGGCAATCTGAATGACCGTGAACTGGTCCGTTCCGCCGTCAATGGTGTAGACGCCATCATCCATCTGGCATGGAGTTTTTCCGGCTCCTTCGCAGAACTGATGGACATCGACATCAAAGGCTACCTGAACCTGCTGGATGCCGCTGTTGAATACAAGGTCAAGCACATCATCAACACCACGACAGCTGTCTCTTTCGGCAAGCCTCTCTCAAAACCGGTCAATGAAGACCAGCCCCATCAGGTCGCCCTCTCCCGCGGCCCAGCCTATGCCCTGGCAAAACTGACCACAGAAGAACTGAGCCGCATCTATGCAAAAGAACACGGCCTGCAGGTCAACTCCATGATGGTCTGGTATGCATTCGGTGATGTCATCGGCGGCAGGAACCTGCGCGCCATGATCAAGGACGCCATCGTCAACGGCGAAATCACCATTCCAGCAGGCAGTGGCGGCAGCTTCATCCAGCTGGACGATTATGTCACCCAGGCACTGGCGATCATGAACAGCAACATTTCCGGCGAGCTCTTCAACGCCGTCACCGTCTATCTGACCTGGGAAGATGTCGCGCGGATCATCGTCAACCGCTATGCACCAACCGCCAAAGTCAACGCAATCCCACCAGAACAATGGACCGGCAGCGTCTTCCTGACCGATGACTGGCCGCTCTCCACAGAGAAATCTGAAACGATGCTTGGCTTCAAATCCGCCATGACTCGAGAAGAAGCCATGGAAAGCCTTGGCAAGGCACTCGACGCATCTGCGGAACGTGTCAGACGCGAACTGGCAAAAGCCTGAACTCCCCCCGATTTTTTCGCCTCACACCCGGGAATGCTTTTTGCGGAAGCATTCCCGGAAAGCATGGTAAGATGCTCTTTTGTCTGAAAAACTGCCATGCTGATCCCCTCGGCAACAG
>CAVJQJ010000100.1:0-4160 GCA_963651715.1 Anaerovoracaceae bacterium | reverse complement strand
GCTTTTTGGAACCCCCAGCTTAGCTGGGGGTTTTCTTATGACAAAAAAGCCAGACTTACGTCTGGCCTGAACAGCTGGATTTTTTATCATCAGGAAAAACAGTTAGAGAACTTTGGTGATTGCATCAACGACATAATCGATATTATGTGAGTTCAATGCAGCAACGCAGATTCGTCCTGTGCCAACGATATAAATTGAGAATTCATTTTTCAGGCGTTCGACCTGTTCTGGATTCAGGCCGGAATAGGAGAACATGCCTGCCTGTTCAATGACAAAGCTGAAGTCCTGGCCTGGTGTCTTGGCAGAGAGCTTGTCAACGAGCAGATGACGCATAACATGGATGCGGTCACGCATGCCGGCAAGTTCATCTTCCCACATCTGTCTCAGGGGTGGATTGGACAGGACTGTCCCAACAATCTTTGCACCATAAATTGGTGGGTTTGAGTAGTTCGTCCGGATAACACGTTTCAGTTGGGAAAGAATGCAGGCTGACTGTTCTGCATCGGATGCGACCAAGCTGAATGCACCAACACGTTCACCGTACAGGGAGAAAGACTTGGAGAAAGAGTTGGAAACCAATACGGGTGAATATTCTTCAGCGAAACGACGGACAACCTTGCTGTCTTCAGCAATACCTTTTGAAAAACCCTGATATGCCATATCCAGGAAAGGAATCAGGCGGTTTTTCTTGACGACTTCAATCACATCAGTCCACTGGTCATCAGTCAGGTCTGCCCCGGTTGGGTTATGGCAGCATGCATGCAGCAGAACAACAGAACCTGCAGACAGGGACTTCAGGGTTGAAATCATGCCAGTGAAATTCACACCGTGCTTGGCGTCATCATAATAAGGATACTTGTTGATTTTGAATCCAGCATATTCAAAGAGGGCGAAGTGGTTCTGCCAGCTTGGATCACTGATCCATACTTCGGAATCTGGTGAGAAATGTCTCAGGAAGTCTGCGCCGATTTTCAATGCGCCCGTACCGCCAAGTGCCTGGACGGTTGAAATGCGTTTTTCCTTGACAGCTCTGCTGTCTTCGCCGAAAACCAGTTTCTGCACAGCAGAGTCATAAGCAGCAATACCATCAATAGGAAGGTAGGTATGAGGACTTGCTTCTGCTGCCGTGAGCTTTTCTGCCTCCTGCACGCATTTCAGCAGAGGAACTTTCCCATTGTCATCGTAGTAAATACCTACACCAAGATTTGTTTTATTTGGATTGGTATCCGCTCTGAATGCTTCGGTAATACCCAGAATCGGGTCACGAGGTGCCATAGGAATGGCAGGTAAGATACTTTCCTGATTAGATTCGTTCATCGTGATAATATTTATTATTTGGTACAAAACCAACCCATACGAGCTTTTCATCACGACAGCCGTACAGATTGAAAAACGGAAAAGCATTAAGCTTTCTCAACAACTGACATATTATCAAAGGTACGAATACAATGGCTCATTTATCGGCGATTTCCCAAGAAAAAGCAGATGAAAAAGTCGTGACTTTCCCAAATTCTCCCTTTAAGCTGGCTCAACCGTTCGAACCATCAGGGGATCAGCCAGAAGCTATCTCAAAACTTGTTGAAGGTGTTCAGGACGGACTCTCCTATCAGACATTGTTGGGTGTAACAGGATCAGGCAAGACCTATACCATGGCGAATGTAATTGCACGCCTTGGACGGCCTGCTATTGTTTTTGCCCCTAATAAGACGCTTGCTGCCCAGCTTTACAGCGAATTCCGTGATTTTTTCCCGGACAATGCCGTTGAGTATTTTGTCAGTTACTACGACTACTATCAGCCGGAAGCCTATGTGCCACAGCGGGATCTTTTCATTGAAAAAGATTCGGCAGTCAATGAGCATATCGAGCAGATGCGTCTATCCTGTACCAAATCACTGATGGAGCGGCGAGATGTCGTGATTGTGGCGACAGTGTCAGCAATCTATGGGATTGGCAATCCTAATGAATACCATCAGATGATATTGACCCTGCGGGTACATGATCGGATTTTCTATCAGGATGTCATAGCCCGTCTGGTTCAGATGCAGTACAAAAGAAACGACTATGATTTCAGCCGGGGAACTTTCAGGGTACGGGGGGATACCATTGATGTATTTCCTGCGGAAAATGCGGATTATGCAATCCGGATTGAAATGTTCGACGATGAAATTGATGGACTCCATTATTTCGATCCAATCAGTGGCAGGGTTCTGCAGTCCATTCCACGCTTCACAATTTATCCGAGTTCCCACTATGTCACGCCGAGGACTACGGTGCTCCATGCGATTGAGACAATCAAGGAGGAATTGAGAGAAAGAAAAGCGTGGTTCAGAAGCTGCGGAAAATATGTTGAAGAACAGCGGATTGATCAGCGGACACGCTTTGATCTCGAGATGCTGCAGGAAATCGGCTTTACAAAAGGAATTGAAAATTATTCCCGGCATCTGACTGGATTGAAGCCGGGCGAGCCACCTCCAACTTTGGTTGATTACCTGCCATCTGATGCCATTATGTTTCTGGATGAATCGCATGTCACAATCGGCCAGCTCAATGGCATGTTCAATGGAGACCATTCCAGAAAAACAAATCTGGTCGATTATGGTTTCCGTCTCCCTTCTGCATTGGATAACCGGCCATTACGCTTTGACGAATTTGAAAGCAAAATGCGCCAGACCATTTTTGTTTCAGCAACTCCAGCAGGATATGAAATGGCTCAGTCAGGTCAGGTTGTTGAGCAGGTTGTCCGTCCAACAGGTTTGGTTGATCCTGTCATTCAGGTAAGGCGGGCAGATAATCAGGTGGATGACCTGCTGAGTGAGATTCATGACAGGGTTCAGAAGAAAGACCGTGTGCTTGTCACGACGCTGACCAAACGGATGGCGGAACAGTTGACGGAATTCCTGTCAGACAATGGTGTCAGGGTGCGTTATCTGCATAGCGATATTGACACCGTGGAACGTGTGGAAATCATCCGAGACCTGCGGTTGGGGAAATTTGATGTGCTTGTTGGCATCAACCTTCTGCGGGAGGGATTGGATATTCCTGAAGTATCGCTTGTTGCCATTCTTGATGCTGACAAGGAAGGTTTTCTGCGGTCTGAACGCAGTCTAATCCAGACTATCGGTAGGGCGGCAAGAAACCTGAATGGAACCGCCATTCTCTATGCCGACGTGATGACAGATTCCATGCGCCGTGCAATCGATGAGACAGAACGGCGTCGGACGAAACAGATCAATTTCAATCAGGTGCATGGTATCGTGCCAGCTGGAATTACCAAAGAAATCCGCGAATTGATTGATGGTGTTTACCATCCTGAGGAGAAAAACAAAGTCGAACATCTTTCCGATGAGGGTGTTAATTATGAAGTGATGACGGGGAAGGATTTGGGACGTGAAATCAAAAAGCTTGAAAGTCAGATGCTTGAGTATGCTAAAAATCTGCAGTTCGAAAAGGCAGCGGAAATCCGCGACAGATTGCATGGTTTGCGCCAGCAGGCTTTTGGGGCATCAATCATTGATAAAATCCGTCAGCAGGCATCAAAAAAATGAGTCAATATCCAACATGGCTTGATGTTGCCATACAAAAAGCACATCCATCCTGGCATAACATTATCCGCAATGGACTTGAGGCAGTCAGGCGTCAGAATCCAGATTATTTCAATCAGTTGACCGATGCTTTTTTTCTGCCGACAGAAGGCAGGATTTTTGCCGCATTCACTCAACCCTTGGATAAAGTCCGCTACATCTTGATTGGCGAGGGACCTTATCCTCGTGAAGAAAGTGCATCAGGTTATTGTTTTATGGATGCAGCTGTTGATGCAATTTGGTCAGAAAATGGCTTGTCAAAACAGGTAAATAAAGCGGTTTCTTTACGTAACTTCATAAAAATGCTTCTCGTGTCGGACGGTACACTTAGCCCAGATAAACTGGGCAAAGAATACATGATACAGGTTGTTAAGGAAGTGATTGAGAAAGACCCGACATACATCAGGACGATAGATGATCTGCAGGCAAATCTGTTGGGCAATGGTTTTCTTCTGCTGAATGCTTCATTGGTATTCCGTCAGGAAGTTTCCGCATCAAAGGAAACAAAAGTCTGGATGCCCTTTCTTTATTCAGTGCTTGAATCTTTGGATGCATATCAGAGGGCTCATAAAAAAAGCA
>CAVJQJ010000099.1:0-2054 GCA_963651715.1 Anaerovoracaceae bacterium | reverse complement strand
TTCTTTCGGATGCCTTCGGACACAAAATGCACGTAAGTGATTGAAAAATAAAAAATCCGAGACATTTTCGGATGTTCTCGGATTGATTTTTGGCGGAAAGGGTGGGATTCGAACCCACGAGGCTATTACACCCGCCGGTTTTCAAGACCGATGCATTCAACCACTCTGCCACCTTTCCGTGAGAAGATGAAGTATACAGAATCTAAGGGGGGATGGCAAATTAAACGCAGAAGCTTCCCGCTGCTTAGATTCTGTATGCCTGAGAGGATTAGGCTTATTTCCTGAAAATATTGCCAAATGATTTTCTGGATGGCAGGGCATTTCCGGAAGTGCCGGATGAGAGCATGGAACCGGAGAAGGTACTGCCAGCTCTTTCCTTGATTTTTTCTGCAATCATTTCAGATGTGATGGCGGATACAGCGTTCTGAAGACCAGTCGTTGGTTCATGAAATGCGACCTTGATGGCCTCTCCGCTACAGGATGATCCAACCAGTTTCATGACAATGGACTTGGCTTTCTGGTCGACTTCCTGTGCTTTGCGTGCGGGAATAGTGGCAATATTTTTGGCGGCATCAGTCTGACCAAGGGAAACAAA
This sequence comes from Anaerovoracaceae bacterium, assembly GCA_963651715.1. GTDB lineage: Bacteria > Pseudomonadota > Gammaproteobacteria > Burkholderiales > Burkholderiaceae_D > Oxalobacter. Next base: position 1,459 of record CAVJQJ010000099.1, on the reverse strand, counting down.
TGCCCATTGGGTCAGAACAGTCTTATCCTGCGAAGATGAATTCCTGTAAAGGCATTTACCCAATGCGTTAGCATATTCGCCTGCGAACACAGAACCACCAGCCAACAGGCAGAGTAGGGATGCTGCAAGTATTTTTTTCTTCATTGTTATCTCCGTCGTCTAGAAAAATTATTGGCCTCGCATGAATAAGGCATCCAGCTCGGCCATGGTCATTTGAGTCCATGTTGGACGCCCATGGTTGCATTGTCCAGCACGTTCAGTCTGTTCCATCTGTCTGAGCAATGCATTCATTTCAATAATCGTCAAGGAACGATTGGCTCTGACAGCATGGTGACAGGCTAAGGTCGCCAATTGTTCGTTACGTTTTTCTTCGGTTGTTTTTGACATACCGAAAGCATGTAAATCATGAAGAATCTGATGAAAAGCCTCGGTCATATCGGTCTGCTTCAATAATGTTGGAACAGACCGGATGGCGATGTTTGTGGGTGTCAGCAATGAAACATCGAAACCGAGCTTAGCCAGTATCTCTTTATTTTCTTCAATAATGCCCGCTTCAGTTTCACTGATTTTGAGTGATATTGGAATGAGAAGCGGTTGTGCTTCAACGCTATGATTATCCAGAGAATTTTTCAGTTTCTCGTAGACGATTCTTTCATGGGCGGCATGCATATCGATTAACACCAGTCCCTGTTTGTTCTGGGAAAGGATGTAAATGTCATGCAGCTGCGCCAGTGCAAATCCCAAAGGATAATCATCCTCAACGATTGTCTGAGAAAGTGGATTAGCCTGTTCAGGGGGAGGCGATGTTGGTAGAGACCTGCTGGACAGCGGTGGAATCTCTTCATCTGTCTGCTTCAGGATATTCTGCACAAACAGGCCATAAGGGGCAGTTTTCTGCTCGAACCTGAAAGATGCGGGCGGAGTATTCTTGCGCCATGATAATGAGGTGGAAGTGATCTGTTGAGCAGAACCGGCAATCTCATTGGATGTCAGGTTGGTTTCGTTTATTTGATTTTCTTCTGCTGGTTGTCCGCTCTCAGAGATGGTCTGCGCCAGGGTTCTCGAAATGGCGTGCAGGATAAACTGATGGATTGAGCGGTTATCCCGGAAACGGACTTCAATCTTGGATGGGTGGACATTGACATCAACCCTTGCAGGATCAATATTCAAATGCAGAACATAAACCGGGAAACGGTTGCCATGCAGAACATCTTCGTAGGCCGCACGGACGGCATGACTGAGCAGCCGGTCGCGGGTAAAGCGGCCATTGACATAAAAATACTGCATATCACCTCTGGAGCGGGAGGCGGTGGGCAGACCCAGGAATCCACTCAGGATTAAACGTTCAGTTCCTTCACCAAGATCGAAATTGATTGGAACGGTAAACTCAAAAGCATCTTTCAGGACTTCTCTGCATCGCTGGGCAAGATTATCTGCCTGATATCTGGCTGTCATGCGT
>CAVJQJ010000098.1:0-6680 GCA_963651715.1 Anaerovoracaceae bacterium | reverse complement strand
ATATCGGACAGCTGAGCCTGATTGACACAGGCTTCAATCAGATACTGGGAGAGATTTCTGCCAGCATATTCCGGAAGAACGCCAAGTCGACGGATTTTCCAGATTTCATCATCTTCTTCCGTTGGTGCCCAGCGGACAGATCCAGCAGGCTTGTCGTCCACCCATAAGATGAAGGCGCCGCCTTCGTGCAGGTCAGTGATGACCTGGTCTGCTGTATCCAGATGGCCATGGGCGTTTGCCGGGCAACGTCCCTCCCATGCTTTTCGTGTTAACTCCGCTATAAGCGGGGCATCTTCGTCCGTAGCTTCGCTGACAGTTATGCCCATAATGTGTCTTAAGACTCCTTTTCAGATCAACTCAATCGCATGCCGGGTTTTGCCCCAGACATAGGTTCCAGCAGGTAGATGCCGTCATCGCCGTCTTGGGAGGCAGCCATCACCATACCCTCAGAAATACCGAACTTCATCTTGCGTGGCGCAAGGTTTGCAACCACAACAGTAAGTTTGCCGACCAGGTCTTCTGGCTGGTAAGCGCTGCGGATGCCAGAGAAAATATTACGGATACGTCCTTCGCCCAGATCGATGGACAGACGCAGCAGTTTCTTAGCGCCTTCAACATAATCACAGGCGACAATCTTGCCGACTCGCAGGTCAATCTTTGCAAAATCATCAATTGTGATTTCTTCTGCCAGTGGTTCGAGATGTTCAGAAACTGGTAGTGGATCGATATCGAGCACAGGAGCTGCAGGAACTTCTGCTTTTTTCTTGGTGGCAGTTTTCTGTGCTTTAGGTGCTTCAACAGCGGCTGGTTTGTCGAACAGTGCATCCAGCATCTTCTGATCGACGCGTTGCATCAGGTGTTCATAGGTGTTGATGGTATGGCCATCAACCAGTGGCGTCTGGATGGAATCCCACTGCAGAGGATCGATATTCAGGAATTTCTCAACTTTCTCTGCAATGGCAGGCAGAACAGGCTTCAGATAGACCGTCAGGATACGGAATGCTTCCAGCAGACGGGAACAGACCTGCTGCAGGTTGTCAGACTGTTCAGGATCCTTGGCCAGAACCCAAGGTTTGTTTGCATCGACATAAACATTCACTTCATCAGCCAGATGCATGATCAGGCGCAGTGCACGGCCGAATTCACGTCGGTCGAAACAGCCGGATATTTCATCGGCCTCCGCACGCAGTGTCTGGAGAACAGGAGTATTCGCACCATCAGTCCCCAGATTCAGCTGACCGCCGAAACGTTTTGTGATGAAACCGGACGCACGGCTTGCAATATTCACATATTTACCGATCAGGTCAGCATTCACGCGGGCAATGAAGTCATCGCCGGTGAAGTCGATATCTTCGACACGGTCTGTCAGCTTGGCAGCCAGATAATAGCGGAGCCATTCTGGGTTCATCCCGATATCCAGATAACGCAGTGGGGAAATACCGGTTCCTCGGGATTTGGACATCTTTTCGCCATCCACCGTGACAAAGCCATGCACAAACACATTGTTGGGGACTTTGCGGTCGGCAAAATGCAGCATGGCAGGCCAGAACAGTGTATGAAAATAAATGATGTCTTTGCCGATAAAGTGATATTGTTCGGTTTCTGGATCATTCATGAAGGCATCGAAATCGATGCCTTCTTTGGCAAAGTGGTTCTTCAGGGAGGCAAGATAGCCGATAGGCGCATCCAGCCAGACATAGAAGAATTTGCCGGGGGCATCAGGAATCTCAATCCCGAAATAAGGGGCATCACGGCTGATATCCCAGTCAGACAGTGCTTTGTCGCCTTCACCGGAAAGCCATTCATTGGCCTTGTTGGCAACTTCCTGCTGCAGGCGGGATTGACCGTCAACCTGACCCAGAGTCCATTCTTTCAGGAAGGCACTGCAACGTGGGTCAGACAGTTTGAAGAAATAGTGGTCAGACTGTTTCATCACAGGGGTGGCGCCGGTGAGCACAGAATAAGGATTATTCAGTTCAGTTGGGCTGTAAACACCAGAACAGACTTCGCAGTTGTCGCCATACTGGTCCTTGGCACCACATTTTGGACATTCGCCCTTGATATAACGGTCAGGCAGGAACATCGATTTCACAGGGTCAAAAAACTGTTCAATCGTCTTGGTATAAATCAGTCCCTTGTCACGCAGACGTTTATAGATGCTCTTGGACAGTTCATGGTTTTCAGGACTGTCAGTAGAGTGCCAGTTGTCAAATTTGATCAGGAAACCGTTCAATGGAGCGGCACGGCCAGCGGCAATGTCTGCAACAAATTCCTGGGGTGTTTTGCCGGCCTTTTCAGCAGCAATCATGATAGGCGCACCATGGCAGTCATCGGCTCCGACGAAATGAACCTCACGCTGTTTCCCATCATCTTTCTGCATTCGTTGATAGCGGACCCAGATATCAGCCTGGATATATTCCATGATGTGACCGATGTGGAAAGGCGCATTGGCATAAGGCAGCGCCGTGGTGACAAACAGCTTTCTTGACATAATTGACCGTAAATAAAAACTAGAAATAAAACAGACTACATTCTACAGATTTGAAAGACAAGTGAAAACAATCCATCAGACATGCGGCTGATGGATTGCTGGAATGCGGTGTATCAGAGTTTCAGGGGGGTGACCCACTGGATGAGGTCGGCGACAGATGGACCACCATTGAGCAGTTTCCCTTCGATGAACCGGGTTGTGGGTGATGCACTCTGTTTCAGCACATCCACCGTTTTGCCGAAACCGCTGCCACCGGAAGTTGCGAACAGAACCACCGTTTTGCCTGAAAAATCATAAGATTCCAGGAAAGTCTGGATAATACGGGGCGCAATATACCACCAGATCGGAAAACCGAGATAAATCACATCATGATTGGCAATAGGGGCATTTTGATCAGCCAATGCTGGGCGGGTGTTGGCGTTGTTCTGTTCAACAGTGGCACGGGTTTTCTGGTCAATCCAGTTAAGGTCGCTTTCGGAATAGGGCACATCTGGTCTGATTTCATACAGATCGGCATTGGCGGCTTCAGCCAGTTTGCCTGCGGCGAGTCGCGTAACACCACTGGCACTGAAAAAAGCAACGAGTTTCTGTTTCATGGGATACCTCCTCTTATGTCGCCATCCTGTCTGGATGTCTAATATATATATGTATAGGGATGGTTCAGTGAAAACCGGTTTCTCAGGAAACTATTGCACGCTGAAAAGGTGCTGTCCATCTTAAATGACAAATAAAAGTCTGTTTGCGATAAACTTAGCGGGCTTTTGCAACAGACTTAACCGAATCAGACGGAGAAAACATCCATGCCAATCACACAGGCAGAAATTCTTAAGGTCTTGGGCGGGGTAATCGATCCAAATCTCAAGACCGACTATGTCAGTGCCAACGCAGTCAAAGACATCGCTATCAATGGAGCCGATATATCCCTGACCATAGAAATGGGCTATCCAGCAAAAAGTCTGCATGACAGCATTGCGGAAAAGGTGCGGACTGCATTGCGGGCGGTTGATAGTGTAGGTTCGGTCAATGTCAATATCAGGACACAGATAATCTCCCACGCATTCCAGACGGGACTCCGTGCAATCAAAGGTGTCAAGAACATCATTGCCATTTCTTCAGGCAAAGGCGGTGTGGGTAAATCGACCACCACAGCCAACCTGGCGCTGGCATTGGCAGGCGAGGGGGCAAGGGTCGGTGTGCTGGATGCTGATATCTATGGACCATCCCAGCCAACCATCATGGGGATCAGCGAAAAGCCGACAGCATCAGATGGGGAAAACCTCGACCCAATCGAACAGTATGGACTGCAGCTCATGTCCATCGGATTCATGATGGATTCTGTTCAGCCATTGGCATGGCGTGCACCGATGATTACCCAGGCATTGATGCAGCTTCTTGAGCAGACCGCATGGAAAGAGCTTGATTACCTGCTCATTGATATGCCGCCAGGGACAGGTGATATCCAGTTGACACTTTCCCAGAAAGCACCGATGACAGGTGCAGTGGTCGTTACAACCCCGCAGGAAGTTGCGGTATTGGATGCCCAGAAAGGGCTCATGATGTTCCAGAAGATGCATGTGGATGTGCTCGGTATCGTTGAGAATATGAGTGCATGGGTCTGTCCATGTTGCGGTGAAGTTACCCATATCTTTGGACAGGATGGCGGGAAACGCATGAGTGAGATTTATGGTGTGCCATCACTGGGACAGGTCCCGATCAATGCGGATATGTGTGCGCATACAGATGGGGGGATGCCTGCGGTGATTGCAGATCCAGAAGGACTGATGGCAAGGATTTTCAGGGATATTGCTCACAAAGTTTCTGCGGCCATTGCCAGAAAGTCGAAAGATATGACGGGCATGTTCCCGCCGATCAAGGTTGTAGCCCCTTGAGGGAATAGGTCGACAGCAGTAAAAAGAAATGCCTTGAGAGTCTGTCAGGGCATTTTGCTTGGATGAGACAGGATCAGTTCCGCTTGGTCGAGACTTTCATGATCTCATCGACAGAGTATGTATGACCGGTTTCAGTGGCGTCGTAACCACCCAGTTGGTTGATTTCCTGAATGAACTGATGGCTGTTCATGATTGACAGGATTTCCCGCATTGTATGGGTATCGCGGGTTTCCTTTGGAATGGCAAAGAAATACCGTTCCTTGACCAGTGGAACAAAGTCCAGACCGAAACGGTCTGCAGCGGTTTCTACGCCAAAACCAACATCTGCCATATTGCTGGCGATATAGGCGGCAACAGCGGCATGGGTGAATTCTGTGGTTTCAAAACCGTTGATCTTGGAAGAATCGATATTGTTCTTGGCAAGCAGGCTTTCGAAGACCTGACGGGTACTGGAGCCACTCTGTCGGTTCACAAAACGGATGTCATCACGGCTCAGGTCACGGAATGAAAGAATCCGTTTCGGATTGCCTGGGGCAATCAGCAACCCCTGCTCCAGATTGGCAAGATGGATCAGCAGATGGGATTCATTTGACAGGTGGCGCAGGTACGGTTGGAGGGTTTCTTCACTGTCAATGACAACAGGTAGATGGAAACCGGCGATTTCACAGTCTCCCTGCGCCAATGTTGCGAGGGATTCCATACTGTTCTGGTAACGCAGGTTGACAGGCAGTTCCATCTTCGTGATCTTTTCCATCAGTGCTGAGATGGCAAAACCATGGCTTGCGCAGAGCCGGGTGGAATGGCGGTAGGCATAGACACTTTTCGCCAGCTCGGTTTCCAGTTCTGAGGATAGCGACTCAAGTGTTGGTGAAAGGCGGGCTGCGATACGCTTTTCTGCCCAGAGTAGTGTGGTGGCAAAACGCGTCAGGGTAGTTCCGCGTCCTCGGTTTTTTTCCAGCAGTGGGGTACCAAAGACAGACTCTGCTTCCCGGAGCAGCCCCCATGCATGCCGGTAAGACAGTTTCATCTCTTTAGCGGCCTGCAGGATCGTTCCCTGATTCTGGATGGAGTCCAACAATCTCAACAGTATCGCGGTATCGATTGCCTGCTTTTTATCGTGCGAAATTCGCCAGTGCGGTTCAATGGAAACTTTGTACATATATGATGAGTTTTCTGTGATTTTTCTGCGTTTTGTAAAAGAAATTGAAGCATTGATAAGTTTTTTGTGAAAAACGCATTGAGAACACAAAAATAATAGTTTATTCTACACACGTGCGTCTATGTGTGAAGTAAAAAACATAGAAAGCTTTATCAACTTTTTTGGTATTTTTTTCTTTAAATAGGGTGTAAGGAGTCCTTCTAATGGCATCAAAACTTGATAAGGCGTATACCGTTGCCGGCGATGGTTACAATCGCTGGCTTGTGCCTACGTCTGCCCTGATGGTCCACCTGTGCGTTGGTATGGGCTATGGTATGTCTGTTTTCTGGCTGCCAATGTCCAAAATCGTCGGTGTAGCTGAGGGTTTGGGTAAATCTAAGGCATGTCCTGCGGACATGAGTTTCTTTGGTCAGTTGTTTACCACTGAATGCGACTGGAAAGTCGTCATGTGTTCTGTTGTGTTCTCCATTCTGTTCCTGATGCTGGGTACTACCACCGCTATCTTCGGTAACTGGCTCGAACACGCAGGTCCTCGCCGTTGCGGTCTGTATTCTTGCATCTGCTTCTGCTCCTTCTTCTTCCTGATGGCTGTTTCCGCTGCTGTTCATCAGCTGTGGTTGGCTTGGCTGTCCTCCTTCATCGGTGGCGTCGGTCTGGGGCTGGGTTACATTACCCCTGTTTCTACCCTGATCCGTTGGTTCCCTGACCGAGTTGGTATGGCAACTGGTATGGCTGTTGCAGGTTTCGGTGGTGGCGCTATGGTTGGTGCGCCTCTGGCTCAGCAGCTGATCGGTCTGTTCGGTACCTCTACCTCTGTTGGTCTGTGGCAGTGTTTCGCAGTTCTGGGCGCTGTTTACACCGTCTTCATGTTGATGGGGTGTTTTACCATCAAGGTTCCAAAACCAGGCTACAAGCCAGAAGGCTGGGAACCTCCTGCACCTAAGGATGGTCATAAATCTGATGCGTTCAACGTTGAAACTTCTAAAGCAGTCCGTACACCACAGTTCTGGTGCTGCTGGTTCATGCTGTTCCTGAACATCGCTGCTGGTATCGGTGTTCTGGCGATGGCATCCCCACTGCTGCAGGAAGTGTTCGCAGGTGACCTGATTAAGATGCCTGGTGTTGCATATGATGCATTGAC
>CAVJQJ010000097.1:0-2550 GCA_963651715.1 Anaerovoracaceae bacterium | reverse complement strand
TCGCACGGCGTTTCTCTCCGTAAAAGACCTGTCGCCTGTATTTCAGGGCAAAGACTATGTGATACTTACAATTCCACTTTGTATGGGATAAGCTTTTGGTGCCACTCATGTGATTTCCTTCTTTCTGGTTTATTCGATTTGCAGTTGCTAGCCGCATTTCTTTTCTACCAGTTCTGAAGGTGCTTTCTCACCATAGCTGTAAGCTTTTTGGAACCCCCAGCTTAGCTGGGGGTTTTCTTATGACAAAAAAGCCTTGATCAGGTATCAAGGCTTAAAAGACAAATATGAAATTGTTTTGCGAAATGGTGCCGGGAGCCGGAATCGAACCGGCACAGTATTTCTACCGGCAGATTTTGAGTCTGCTGCGTCTACCAATTTCGCCATCCCGGCGACACTCCGACATTATCCCTTATTTAGCTCTTTGGGGCAACAGCTAACAGGGGGAATGTCAGGTTACTGGTTCTTTTCATCCAGCACGGTAAAGTGCTCGACAATTGGTGGCCGGGCAAAGAAAGGACCCACGCAACCACGCCACTGCAGAAATTCCTGAGAACCGCGGAAATCAACGGTGTGGTTTTCCAAGGTGGCCCAATAGTTCTGCAAGACATAGCGTTCTGGGGATTCTATGCATTTGCAGATACGGTATCCCAGAAAACCAGGTGTTTTTGCAATATAGGTATTGACGCCTTTTTCAATCGCCTTATCGAACTCTTCCTGTTTGCCAGGCAGAATCAAGATATCGACCAACTCAATAATCATTGCGGATTCTCCTATTCTCAACAAGATTATTTTAGCATGCAACCCATAGGGTCGTGAGGAAAAGAATTCCTCAGCCAAGCCAATAACGGCTCCGCCGTCGGCAACAGTGGCGAAACATCAACCTGCTGCTGCCATGCCAGTATCTGGTTTTCACAGGAAGTGGGTTCTCCTGTCCAGCGGTCAACAATGAAACAGTGCAGCCGTACCCGTGCGTGGGGGTAGGTATGCGCCATACTGCACCATGGTAGACATGACAGCACAGTGATGCCCAATTCCTCATGCAATTCCCGTACCAGTGCCTGTGAAGGCGTTTCATCGGGTTCAATCTTGCCGCCTGGAAATTCCCAGTAGCCCGCATAGACCTTGCTTGCTGGGCGTTGTGCCATCAGGACTGTGCCATCAGGTTTCAAGAGGATGCCGACAGCGGCATCGACGATAGAGGGCAGATCAGCCATGTGTTTTCTCAGAATGGTTGTTTTGTGTCGGTTTCAGGACCCTGCCTGGGATTTCAGGCGCTCTGGTCATCCCACAGGCTCAGGTTGCCATTCGGATTGCTGCTTTCCGGCATGGAGAGGCCGAAATGCTGATAGGTTGCTCGGGTGGCAATACGTCCACGTGGCGTGCGTTGGAGAAAACCCTGCTGGATGAGATACGGTTCCAGCACATCCTCAATGGTGTCGACTTCTTCTCCGATGGCTGCAGCCAGATTGGCGATGCCAACAGGGCCGCCACCGAATTTGAAGAGGACGGCTTCCAGCAGTTTCCGGTCCATCAGGTCAAAACCGACGGGGTCGACATCAAGCATTTTCAAGGCAGCATCTGCCATCTGCCGGGTAATCTGGCCGTTGCCCCGGACTTCGGCATAGTCGCGTACGCGGCGTAACAGGCGGTTGGCGATACGGGGTGTTCCTCGGGCGCGTTTGGCGATTTCCCTTGCGCCTTCTTCCACAATCGGAGCTTTCAGCAGTGCGGCACTTCTGGTCACAATCTTGGTGAGGTCTTCTGTCTCATAGAATTCGAGACGGGCAACCACACCAAAACGGTCACGTAGCGGATTGGTCAGCATCCCTGCACGGGTCGTTGCCCCAATCAGGGTAAATGGCTGGAGATCCAGCTTGACGGAGCGTGCCGCAGGTCCTTCACCAATCAGGATATCAATCTGATAATCCTCAAGAGCGGGATACAGGATTTCCTCCACCATTGGCGACATACGGTGGATCTCATCGATGAACAGGACGTCGTTGGCTTCCAGATTGGTCAGGATGGCAGCAAGGTCGCCAGGGCGTTCGAGGACTGGACCTGAGGTCTGACGCAGGTTGACGCCCATTTCCCGGGCGATGATGTGTGCCAGCGTGGTTTTACCAAGCCCAGGAGGTCCAAAAAGCAGGGTATGGTCCAATGCTTCCTGCCGTTTCTTGGCGGCGGCAATGAAGATCTCCAGCTGCTCACGGGCTTTTTTCTGCCCGACGTACTCACTCAGGAATTTCGGACGCAGCGCACGTTCCAGGGCTTCTTCATTGGAAGAGGCGGGCGTGGCATCGATAATCCGTTTTTCGTTGAAACTGTCGGTCTGTATGCTCATGGAAATCCTGTCGGTGAATTAGGGGAATCAGCTTTTGGAAAGCGATTTCAATGCCATTTTAATCCCATCTGAGACACTGCAGTCAGCGGGAAGCTGTTTGACTGCCAACAGCATTTCTTTTTCCGAGTAGCCCAGTGCCAACAGGGCATTCTGGATGTCAGCCCGGTTGGTGTCAGCTGGAGTGGCTTCTGCTACGGGTACAATGGATG
>CAVJQJ010000096.1:0-4532 GCA_963651715.1 Anaerovoracaceae bacterium | reverse complement strand
ACTGAGCTATCGGGGATCTGTCAACTTAGAAGACAACCTTCTTTCGTTGAATCGATTTTTAAATTATAGCTTTATTCTCTATAGTGATGCAACTACTTTCTATCTTTTCTGAGACTTTTCTGATGCAGCTGTCTCTTTTTCTGCAGAAGGCATTGGCGCATTAGCTCCAAGCATCTGAACAAACACTTCATTTCGTTTCATCATCGCCATTTCACTACGTGCACGTTCCTCAATCGCTTCATTTCCCTCTTGAAGACTTTTGACCTCAGACGCAAGCCGAGCATTTCTCGCTTTCAGTTCTTCATTGTGCGTCTCAACATCAACCAACTGGCTGTTCAACTCCCAAACACGAAGCCATCCCCCTTTTCCGAACCAGAGGGGGTATTGGATGGCCTGCAAAAGGATTGCCAGAATAATGGTAACTGCACGCCTAGATGTAAACATATCAAACAGAGAAAAAAGGACCGGTCATCACCAGTCCCTGAGATGTTGTTACTTGATACAGTAAAAAGCGTCTCTTCCAGGATAGCTTGCCACTTCTCCAAGATCCTCTTCTATACGAAGCAACTGATTATATTTAGCAATTCGATCCGAGCGGGACAATGACCCGGTTTTAATCTGCAGTGCGTTCGTGCCAACAGCCAGATCCGCAATCGTAGAATCCTCTGTTTCGCCAGAACGATGAGAAACAACTGCGGTATACCCTGCACGCTTAGCCATCTCAATAGCAGCAAATGTTTCCGTCAATGTACCAATCTGGTTAATCTTGATCAGGATTGAATTCGCAACCCCTTTTTTGATACCTTCCTTCAGGATTTTGGTATTGGTGACAAACAAGTCATCTCCAACCAACTGGACACGTTTGCCCAGTTTGTCTGTCAAGTAACGCCAACCATCCCAATCATCTTCTGACATGGCATCTTCAATGGAAATGATTGGATATTTATCACACCATCCCGCCAACAGTGACGTGAATTCTTCTGCAGAAAGGACAAGCCCCTCCCCTGTCAGATGATATTTACCGTCTTTATAGAATTCACTTGCCGCACAGTCCAATGCAATACATACGTCCTGCCCAGGAACATATCCAGCTTTTTCGACAGCAGAAAGAATCAACTGAATGGCCTCTTCATGGTGGGCGATGGATGGAGCAAAACCACCTTCATCGCCAACTGATGTTGGCAGACCTTTTGCCTGAAGAATCTTCTTCAATGCCTGAAAGACCTCAGCACCACAACGAAGAGCTGCAGAGAAAGTTGGCAGTCCAACAGGCACAATCATGAACTCCTGAATATTCAGATTATTGTCTGCATGGGCACCGCCATTGACAACATTCATCATTGGAACCGGAAGTTGCATCCCCGCAGAACCACCAAAATAACGGTACAGCGGCAACCCCGCCTCTTCTGCCGCAGCTTTCGCAACAGCCAGAGATACCGCCAACATAGCGTTGGCACCAAGACGGCTCTTGTTTTCAGTACCATCCAAATCAATCAAGGTACGATCCAGAAAAGCCTGTTCGGTAGCTTCAAGTCCAATAATTGCTTCCGCAATCTCCGTATTGATATGCTCAATCGCATTCAAGACGCCTTTACCATTGAACCGGCCTGCATCACCATCGCGAAGCTCGATTGCCTCACGTGAGCCAGTTGATGCACCAGAAGGCACAGCCGCACGCCCTAAAACGCCAGATTCCAAAAGCACATCACATTCAACCGTAGGATTACCACGGGAATCGAGAATTTCACGACCGATGATATCGACAATAGCGCTCATAAATTCTCCCAACAAAAATCTCTATTAAAATTCAAAACCTGCCATACCGTTCTGTTTAACGGCGTTATCAAGCGCACGCAATTGCACCAACAGGTCTTTCATACGACTAAGTGGAACCGCATTCGGACCATCAGACAATGCCTTAGCTGGATTTGGGTGAGTTTCCATAAACAGACCAGCAACACCGACAGCCAGCGCAGCCCGAGCAAGAACAGGCACAAATTCTCTCTGCCCCCCCGATGCGTTCCCCAATCCGCCCGGCAACTGAACAGAATGCGTCGCATCAAAAACCACTGGACACCCAGTCTGGCGCATAATGGCAAGCGATCTCATATCAGAAACCAGATTGTTATAACCGAAGGATGCCCCTCTTTCGCAAACGGTAAAATTGTCTACAGGAACCCCTGCTTCGGCAGCAGCTTCCTTTGCCTTCACGACGACATTCATCATGTCGCCTGGTGCCATAAACTGCCCTTTTTTGATATTGACCGGCTTACCACAACGACCACAGGCCTGAATGAAATCAGTCTGACGGCACAGAAAAGCCGGCGACTGCAAGACATCCACCACCTGTGCAACCTGAGGAACCTCCTCAGCTGTGTGGACATCTGTCAAAACAGGAACACCGAACTGTTTTTTGACCTCTGACAGAATGGCTAACCCTTTATCGATACCCAATCCACGGAAAGAAGAGGAAGAAGAACGGTTCGCTTTATCGTAAGAAGACTTGTAGACAAAAGGAATACCCAATTCATCAGTCATCTCTTTCAGAGCCCCTGCAGTATCAATCGCCAACTGCAGGGATTCAATGACACAGGGACCGGCAATCAGGAAAAATGGCTTATCTAAACCAATTTCATAGCCACAAAGCTTCATGCATTTTTTCCTTTTGATTCTCGATATGCCAGTGCCGCATTGACAAATGCACTGAACAATGGATGACCATCCCTAGGATTGGATTTGAATTCCGGATGGAACTGAACACCGATAAACCAAGGATGGGCATTTTCACCAGTCCTAGGCAGCTCCATGATTTCACAAAGCTTTTCGGTAGGCGTCAAAGCTGACACAACCAAACCCGCCTGTTTCAGGCGATCGAGGTACAGATTATTCGCTTCGTAACGATGACGGTGTCTTTCGGTAACCACATTGCCATAAATCTCTGATGCCAACGTTCCAGGTTCAACCGCACAAGTCTGAGCCCCCAGACGCATCGTTCCACCAAGGTCAGACTCTTCATTACGCAGCTCAATCTTGCCACCACGATCTTTCCATTCGGTAATCAGCGCGACAACTGGATTTTCAGTATTTGGATCAAACTCTGTTGAATTCGCATTCTTCAGTCCTACGACATGACGGGCAAACTCAATCAATGCAACCTGCATACCCAAACAGATTCCAAGATATGGAATCTTGTGTTCACGGGCAAATTTTGCTGCAACAATCTTGCCCTCAACACCTCGGACACCAAATCCACCAGGAACAAGAACCGCATCATATTTAGCAAGATGATCTGTACCAATAGATTCAATTTCCTCAGAATCCAAATAGTCGAGATTAATCTTGCAACGGGCATGAATACCAGCATGTCTGATTGCCTCAATCAGTGACTTGTAAGACTCCGTCAAATCAACATACTTACCAACCATGCAGATAGACACTTCTTTTTCTGGATGCTCCAAAGCATAGACAAGATCAGACCAAACCTTGAGATTTGCAGGAGGAGGATTCAACTGAAGTTTCTGACAGACTAGATCATCCAACCCCTGATCACGGAGCATCTGAGGAATTTTGTAGATGGAATCTGCGTCCCAGACAGAAATCACAGCATCTTCACGGACATTGGAAAAGAGAGAAATCTTTGCCCGTTCGTCATCTGGAATACGACGGTCTGCACGGCAAAGCAGTGCATCAGGGTAAACACCGATTTCTCTCAGTTTCTGCACACTATGCTGGGTTGGTTTCGTCTTCAATTCACCGGCCGATGCGATGTAAGGCACCAAGGTCAAATGAATGAAGACAGTAGAATCTTTCTCTGCACGCAGACTCAATTGACGGGCAGCTTCAAGGAAAGGCAACGATTCAATATCACCGACAGTACCACCAATCTCAACCAGAGCAACATCGTATCCTTTTGCACCACGATGAATGAAATTCTGGATTTCATTTGTGATGTGAGGAATCACCTGAACCGTTTTGCCCAGATACTCACCACGACGTTCCTTACGGATAACAGATTCATAAATCTGCCCTGTCGTAAAATTATTGACCTTGTGCATTCTGGTCGAAATGAAACGTTCATAATGTCCAAGATCAAGATCGGTCTCTGCCCCATCGTCCGTCACAAACACCTCACCATGCTGGAATGGGCTCATAGTACCTGGATCCACGTTGATGTAAGGATCCAGCTTAATCATTGTAACTTTAAGACCACGGGATTCAAGAATTGCGGCTAATGATGCGGCGGCAATCCCTTTACCAAGGGAAGAAACAACGCCACCAGTGACAAATACGTATTTGGTCATTTTTATATAAGGTGCAAAAGCACATTGCGGGAAAGTCTAATTATACCCCAAAAGGTAGCATTTCAATGAGCAGGGGAAATGCCAAACGGACAGCTTCACCGAGACAGGAATTATCGTTCACAAAGGACAGCAAAAGCTTTCACGAAAGAAAAATGATGGTACGATAAAATTCAGACGAGCCTGTAACGATATCTGTGGACATTTATCAGAGATAGGCTGAAACCCTTTCTC
>CAVJQJ010000095.1:1252-7517 GCA_963651715.1 Anaerovoracaceae bacterium | reverse complement strand
GGCTTGAACAGATGTCATCGTCAAGTTCCGAAGGGGTTTCTGTCATCAATCTGCAATTTTCCCTCTCGCTAACTCTGGATGTCGCAGAACAGCAGGTCCAGGCAGCCATCAATGCTTCGAATACCCTGCTTCCATCCGACCTACCCAATCCGCCTATCTATAACAAGGTCAATCCCGCAGATACCCCAATCCTTACCATTGCGGTGACTTCTCCAACCATGACGATCACAAAACTGGAGGATCTTGCCGATACACGCATTGCCCAGAAACTTTCTCAGGTACCAGGCGTTGGTCTTGTTTCCATCAGCGGCGGTCAACGTCCTGCTGTACGTGTTCACGCCAATTCAAAAGCACTTGCTGCCCGAAATATCAATCTGGAGCAGGTCCGTTCAGCCATCGCTACAGCCAATGTCAACCAAGCCAAAGGTAGCTTCAATGGTGAGCTGCAATCTTCTACGATTGATGGCAATGACCAGTTGAAATCTGCCCAAGAATACGAAGATGTCATCATTTCCTATCAGGGGGGCGCACCAATCCGATTGAAAGACATTGCCCAGGTGTTTGATAGTGCTGAGAATGAAAACCTTGCAGCCTGGTCTGGCAAAGAGCCTGCGGTCATCCTGACAGTCCAGCGTCAACCTGGCGCAAATGTCATTGAGGTTGCTGACAAAATCAAGGAAATGCTCCCTCAACTGAAAACCAGCCTGCCTGCCGCTGTTGATGTCAACATCCTGTCTGACCGAACTGTCACAATCCGTTCCTCTGTCGGCGATGTTGAACACGAACTAGTCATGTCCATCGCCCTGGTTGTTCTGGTCGTCTTCCTTTTCCTCAGGAATATGACTGCAACGATTATTCCTGCTGTTGCCGTGCCTCTTTCCCTTATTGGTACATTCGGCGTCATGTACCTGACGGGTTTTTCATTGAACAATCTGACTCTGATGGCATTGACTATTGCAACCGGCTTCGTTGTCGACGATGCCATTGTGATGATTGAAAATATCTCCCGATATATTGAAGACGGTGACTCTCCCATGGAGGCTGCACTCAAGGGTTCAAAACAGATCGGCTTTACCATTATCTCGCTGACTGTTTCTCTGATTGCCGTCCTGATTCCCCTTCTCTTCATGGGTGATGTCATCGGTCGCCTTTTCAGGGAATTTGCCGTTACCTTGGCAGTTTCGATTGTCCTCTCCGCATTGATTTCACTGACTCTCACCCCAATGATGAGCGCACGTCTGCTGAAACCTGTTGACAAGGACAGAGAGCATAAGGAGCACCGATTCTTCAAGGCAATCAATGAATTCTGGGATAATGTCATCAAACATTATTCTGCTGGACTTCTCTGGGTTCTCAATCATCAGAAGCTGACTTTGATGACCACAATCGGTACTGTTGTTTTCACTGGGCTGCTTTATCTCATCGTTCCTAAAGGATTTTTTCCAATGCAGGATTCAGGTGTTATTCAGGTTGTTTCTGAAATCCGGCAGTCCTCTTCTTTCAATGCCATGAAGGTCCAGCAGGAGAAACTCATCGATGCCGCTCTCAATGATCCTGATGTCGAAAGCGTTTCTTCCTTTATCGGTGTTGATAGCACCAATGCCGCACCAAACAACGGACATATGCAGATCAATCTGAAACCTAAAGGTGACCGTGACGATATCCGTACCATCATGTACAGGATTCAGGAAAATGTCCAGGATATTCCTGGGCTGACTGTTTACATGCAGCCTGTCCAGGATATCAGTATCGACAGCCGGGTCAGTTATGCCCAGTACCAATTCACCTTACAGGCCACCAGCCAACAGGCGCTTTCTGAGTGGACGGCCCGTCTTGTGGACCGCCTGAAGGGTGTCCCAGAACTGACCGATGTCGCAACAGACCTGCAGGAGGGCGGCCTCAAGGCATATCTCAACATCAACCGCGATACAGCTTCACGGCTTGGCGTATCTGTCCAAGATATCGATGACGCACTTTACGATGCTTTTGGACAACGGCTTGTCTCCACTATCTATACCCAGACCAATCAGTACCGTGTTGTTCTGCAGGTTGCACCAGAGGACCGCCAAAGTCCTCTTGACATCAAGGGTATTTATGTTGACTCAGCTAATGGTGGCATGGTTCCATTGGATGCCATCGCAACCATCGAAGAAAAACCAGCCACATTGGTCATCAATCACATGGGACAGTTTCCAACTGCCACCATTTCTTTCAATCTTGCAGATGGAGTTGCCCTGTCAGAAGCCGTTGACCTGATTCATGAAACAGAAGAAGACATGGATATGCCAGACAGTATCCAGACAGAATTCCAAGGCTCAGCCATGGCATTCCAGTCTTCTCTGTCATCAACTCTCTGGCTGATTCTCGCAGCCCTGATCACGATGTATATTGTGCTGGGTGTCCTCTATGAAAGTTATATCCATCCAATCACCATTCTTTCTACCCTGCCTTCCGCAGGTATCGGAGCACTGCTTGCCCTGATGGTCACCGGCAAGGATCTCTCGGTCATCGCAATCATCGGGATTATCCTGTTGATCGGTATCGTCAAGAAGAATGCCATCATGATGATTGACTTTGCGCTTGCCGCAGAACATGAAGGCCTGACTCCTGAGGAAGCAATCTATCAAGCCTGTCTGTTACGATTCCGTCCAATCATGATGACAACTCTGGCAGCACTGTTCGGCGCCATTCCTATGATGCTGGCAACGGGCATCGGATCAGAACTCAGAAATCCATTGGGTATCACCATGGTAGGCGGTCTTCTGGTCAGTCAGGTCCTGACGCTGTTCACAACGCCTGTCATCTATCTGTATTTTGACCGGCTTGCTCGACGTCTTTCAAAGAAAAAGACATCGACTGAAGATGAGGCAGATGCCAACTGACGGGGGCTTTGATGAAATTTTCAGAAATCTTCATCCGCCGACCTGTTGCGACTGTACTTATTACAATCGCCATCTTACTAGCGGGAATTGTCGCGTTCAATTTCCTGCCGGTATCCCCGCTCCCACAGGTTGACTTCCCAACTATCCGTGTCAGGGCAAAGCTCCCAGGTGCGAGTCCTGAAACCATGGCAGCAACCGTTGCAACGCCATTGGAACGTACATTGGGCCGGATTGCAGGTATCAGTGAAATCACATCGACAAGTACCTTGGGACAGACTGAAATCACCATGCAGTTTGACCTTTCCCGTGATATTGACGGTGCGGCAAGGGATGTCCAGTCCGCCATCAGTGCAGCACGTGCCCTGCTCCCGACCATGCCGCAGAATCCAACCTATAAGAAACTGAATCCTGCAGATGCTCCTATCATGCTGCTTTCCCTGACCTCAAATTCCCTGACCTTCCGGCAAATGTATGATGCGGCAGATACGATTATTGCGCAGAAACTCATGCAGGTTGAGGGGGTCGGTGATGTCCACGTCGGTGGGGGGTCCCAGTTGGCTGTCCGTGTTGATTTCAATCCCCAGCAACTGTCGAAATATGGCATCAGCATGGAAAAGGCGCGAAACATGATCAAGCAGATGAATGTCGACCGCCCTAAAGGTTTCATCAGCAATGGTGATCAAAAATGGCAGATTGATGCGAATGACCAACTCTCCCAAGCAAAAGACTATAAACCGATGATCATCCACCATTATGGTGGCAAAGTTGTTCGACTGCAGGATGTCGCTGAGGTTACCGACGGTGTCCAGAACATCTATAACAAGGGGGTTGTCAACGGTGAACCCTGCATCATGATGATTATTTACCGTGAGCCTGGTGCCAATATCATAGAAACTGTCGACCGCATTTATAAAACAATTCCGATGCTCAAGGCATCCATTCCTGCAGATATCGATCTTGATGTGGTCATGGACCGTACTCCAACAATCCGTGCCTCATTGGACGATGTCGAGTTCACACTGCTGATTTCCATTGGCTTGGTTATCCTGGTTGTTTTCCTTTTCCTGAGAAACCTGCGTGCCACCGCGATTTCCGCCGTTACGGTGCCTGTCTCACTGGTGGGAACTTTTACCATTATGTACCTGGCAGGATTCTCACTGAACAACCTATCGTTGATGGCAATGACTATCGCAACCGGCTTTGTTGTGGACGATACGATTGTTGTCCTTGAAAACATCATGCGGTTTATCGAAAATGGTATGAAACCGCTTGAGGCTGCCATCAAGGGGGCCAAAGAAGTCGGCTTTACCATTATCTCCATCAGTATTTCCCTGATTGCTGTCTTTATTCCTATCCTGCTGATGGGAGGCATCATCGGCCGTCTCTTCCGGGAATTTGCGGTCACCCTTTCTATTACCATCCTTGTGTCACTTTTCATTTCACTTACCACCACACCAATGCTCTGTGCACTGTGGCTGAAAGAAAAGAAAGAAGAACCTAAAGGGAAACTGGGAAAACTCTTTGCCAAAAGCGAACAGCTTTTCAACTGGATGCAATCCTCTTATGAACGCACATTAGCCTGGGCAATTGACCATAAACGTCTTACCCTGTTTATTCTTCTCGGAACAATCGCATTCAATATTTTCCTGTATATCATCGTCCCTAAAGGTTTCTTCCCTCAACAAGATACAGGACGTATGGTCGGTGCCGTCCGTGCAGACCAAAGCATTTCTTTTGAAGCTATGGAAAAGAAAATGCATGCCTTTGTTGAAAAGATCAAAGAGGATCCAGCGGTTGACAAGGTTGCCGGCTATACCAGCAGCATCCAAAGCAATGCGGCCAGAATGTTCCTGAGCCTGAAGCCCCTGTCTCAACGGGATGCATCAGCAGATGAGGTTATCGCCCGCCTCAGGAAAAAACTGGGATCGGAACCTGGCGCAAACATTTTCATGCAATCTGTCCAAGATATCCGTATGGGGGGACGTCTGGCCAATGCGCAGTATCAATTCACCCTAATGAGCGATGATTTGGGCGAACTGCGCGAATGGACACCAAAGGCCATGCAGGCTATTGCAAAATTACCGATGATTACTGACTTGAACACTGACCAGGAACTCAACGGACGACAGACCCGATTGACTTTTGACCGTGACCAGATGGCCCGGTATAACCTGACACAACGTGATATCGACAATGCACTTTACGATGCATTCGGACAACGTCCAATTGCCGATATCTACAATGACCTGAATCAATACAAGGTCGTTATTGAAGTCAGCGAAGCCTATTGGAAAAATCCTGATGCCCTGAACAATATCTATATCCAGACTGCCAATGGTCCGACTCCCCTTGCTTCTGTTGCAAAATGGGAACCTGTCAACACATCCCTGACAGTGAATCATCAGGGACAGTTTGCTGCCGCCACCCTCTCATTCAACCTTGTAACAGGTTATTCACTTTCAGAAGCAACGCAGGGTATTGAACAGACCCTGTCAGATATTGGTATGCCAAAGTCCATTCATGGCAGTTTCCAAGGCACTGCCAAGACCTTTAAAGAATCCATGGCCAACCAGCCTCTGCTGATTGCCCTTGCCCTGATTGCAGTCTATATCGTGCTTGGGGTCCTTTATGAAAGTTTCGTCCACCCTATCACAATTATCTCCACCCTGCCTTCAGCAGGTGTTGGTGCCCTGCTCGCCCTTCTTCTTGCGCACACGGAATTTTCTGTCATTGCGTTGATTGGTGTGCTGCTGCTGATTGGTATTGTCAAAAAGAATGCGATTATGATGATTGACTTTGCTCTGGTCGCAGAGCGGGAGCAGGGAATGTCGCCAGAAAAGGCCATCTATCACGCGTGTACATTACGTTTCCGTCCTATCATGATGACAACGGCTGCCGCCTTATTTGGTGCGCTTCCTTTGGCTCTAGGACATGGTGATGGCGCTGAGCTGCGTGTGCCATTAGGAATCTCCATTGTCGGTGGTCTCATTCTCAGCCAACTGCTGACCCTGTATACGACACCGATTGTCTATCTGTACATGAACCGTTTCAGAAAAAAGAAAAACGAGGCAGCCGCCAATGAAACTGAAAAAAATGCCTGATGTTTCCATGACATCATCACCCTCCAGCCTTTTGAAAAGATCCGTACTGGCTATCGTCTGTTGTTCTGTCTTTCTGACCGGTTGCGCAGTTGGTCCTGATTATGTGCGACCTGACACTGATGTTCCTGTTTCATACAAAGAAGATGGTCTCTGGAAAAGCGCAAAACCCGCTGATGAAGTTCCCAAGGGGGAATGGTGGAAAGTCTTCAATGATGCAGAACTGAACCGTCTGATGGATCAGCTGAATCACCAGAACCTGACCATTATCCAGGCTGAGGCCCA
>CAVJQJ010000095.1:0-1242 GCA_963651715.1 Anaerovoracaceae bacterium | reverse complement strand
ATCTTCGACAGGCTGAGTCAGGTCTTTTCCCAACCATTGATGCAGGATTCTCAAGAACCCGTGGAACAAGCAGTACAAACAATGCCATCATCAACAATCAGAATCAGTTTACTGGGACCATCAGCTGGGAAATCGATATCTGGGGCGAAATCAGACGTAGCATAGAAGCGGGAGAAGCTGGTGCTGCATCCAGTCTTGCAAATATAGCCGCAACCAGACTTTCTGCACAGGCCCAACTTGCCAAAGCCTATCTTGAACTCAGGGTCTTAGACTGCCAGATCAGCCGTCTGAAAGAAAGTGAAAGGCTGATGGCAGAATCATTACAGATTACGACAAATCAATACCATGCCGGTCTTGTTTCGGATGCTGATGTCGCCCAGGCTGAGAGTGTCTGGAAATCGGCACAGACCGCAACAGTCGATGCAGAACTGGCCAGAGCACAACTGGAACATGCGATAGCTGTCAGCATTGGCCAAACACCTGCCACATTCAATATCGAACCACTTGGGAACGCTCCAGACCTTCCCGTCATCCCTGCCGGGATTCCTTCTCTTATCCTGCAACGCCGCCCTGATATTGCGGTTGCCGAAAGAAAAGTTGCCCAGGCAAATGCCGAGATTGGCGTAGCCAAAACCGCCTATTTCCCTTCCCTGACTCTTTCAGCTTCAGGTGGCTGGAAACACCACTCTTTCAATGATTTATTTACCGTACCATACCGCATGTGGTCGATTGGTCCATCCATTGCCTTGAATATCTTTGATGCCGGTCTGAGACGCGCCAGAACCGCTGAAGCAGTCGCTGCTTACGATGAGATGGTCGCAGCCTACCGCCAACAGGTTCTGACGGCTTTTCAGGAAGTGGAAGACAGTCTTGCTGCCCAACGTTATCTGCATGATGAATGCGAATACCAGACGGCCGCTGTGAATGCAGCAAAACGGGCGGAAAAAATCATGATGAACAGGTACCGTGTCGGAACCGCCAGCTATATTGAGGTCCTTACTGCCCAGAATACCCGAATCAATGCGGAAAACACCTGGTGGAATATCCGGAAACGTCAGTTCACCAGTGCGACATCCCTCATTGCCGCTATTGGTGGCGACTGGCGTGCCGCTGATTCAACGTTCAATGAAAATACAGCATCTGCAACACCTCCAATATCCGCTGTTAAAAAATGAATATGGCGTTTCTTAAAAGCTACCCACCGGCATAGCCGGTGGTTCTTCATATCGCCTGTAAGGCTCT
>CAVJQJ010000094.1:0-2542 GCA_963651715.1 Anaerovoracaceae bacterium | reverse complement strand
GCCGATCCAGGACCATGAGACCGTCGAGACGGGATTGATCAAATCGGTTGAGGTTGGATACCGTGAAAGTCTTTCTGCGCATAAATATGAAGAATCGCTCATGCAGACTTCTGATGGCAAGATGATCGATTTCCAGTTCTCTGTGCAGTATCGGATCACCAATCCGACAGACTGGCTTTACAGCAACCGTAATCCCGAGGATATGATCAGACTGGGGGCTGAGAACGCTTTCCGTCAGGTGACCGTTACCCGTCCATTCAAGGATCTGCTCTATGGCAACAAGGACCAGGTTGTCGCTGAAGCCCAGAAACATCTGGCAGGGATTCTTGGGAAATACAGGCTGGGCGTTGAGTTGGTCGGTATCACCGTCCAGAATGTTCAGCCACCACAGCCCGTTCAGGAAGCTTTCGCAGATGTCGAAGTGGCTCCGAAAGATGTTGAACGCATGAAGAACGAAAGCGAAAACTATGCAACCGGCATTGTTCCAAAAGCAAATGGTGAGGCAGAACAGATAAAAACCGATGCAGAAGCCTATCGCCGTCAGGTGGTTGTCAATGCGGAGGCAGAGGCAGAACGGTTCCGTCAGATTCTGCCAGAATATCGGCAGAATCCTGAAGTGACAAAGGACAGGCTCTATCTGGAGACCTTGGAACAGATTTATGCCAATACAGACAAGGTACTGATTGATTCCCAGAAGAAACCGATTGTTCGTCTGCCTGTCTATAACAGCGCAGGTTACCCGGTTCGTGCGGAAGAGCAGGGCGACTGTTCCAAGGGGGCTGCGAAAGTCTCCACACTGCCTGATGGTTCAGCAGTTCATGAAGAGGGCACATCAGAAACGCCGGGTGGTGCTGCGTCACCTGCGGTGAAAGCAGGTCCAGCAGTCAATAGCAGAAAAGGCGATACAGGTGTTCGTAACCGTGAAGGCCGCTCCAGAGGAGGACGCTCATGAAATATATCGGCATTCTTGTGGCATTTATCATAGCGGCGGCATTTGTCGTATCCGGGTTCTATGTGGTGGATCAGCGCCAGTATGCGTTGGTCTTCAGCTTTGGACAGGTTTCAGAGGTGACAACAGAGCCTGGGATTTACTTTAAATGGCCTTCTCCATTCCAGAAGGTCGTTCATCTGGACAGCCGTATCCAGACAACAGGGACAACTGAACCGGAACATCTGGTGACTTCTGATGGAGTCCATATTCTGGCGGATTCGATTATCCGCTGGCGTATTGCAGATCCCCGCCAGTACTATGTGACTTTCGATGCTCAGGAAGATGTGACAAAGGACCGCCTCATCAAGACGGCGAAAACGGCCGTCAGTGAAGTGATGGCACGTCATGTCTATCAGGATACGGTCAATGGTGACGCAGGCGGTATTCCGAAGGAACTGACCACGTTGCTGACAGAGAAGATGAAGGGAACCGGTATCGAGATTCTCGAAGCAAAGCTTGAACGTGTCAGCTATACAGACGAGACAGCAGGGGCAATCTATGAACAGATGAAATCAGAGAAAGTGAAGATTGCCGCTGAGATCCGTGCGAAAGGGGAAGCTGAGGCGAAGAAAATCCGCGCTGAGGGTGACCGTCAGCGCAATGCCATCATTGAGAATGCTGAGCGTGAAGCCGGCAGGATCAAGGGACAGGGTGACGCAGAAGCGGCCCGGGTCCATAATCAGGCATATCGTGAAGCTCCAGACTTCTATAAGTTCTACCGCAGTCTTCAGGCATACCGTACGAGCTTTAAGAACAACAAGAATGTGCTGGTTCTGGATGCATCCTCTCCATTCTTCAGATTCCTGAAAAAACGCTGAGATGAAAAAATAACTCAACAGAATGCCCTGACTGTATTATCATCTAACCTTTTTGCTGAACTGCTTTAATAATCATCATGCCTAATTGGCTTTTACCAGAATTTATTGCAGACGTACTGCCATCTGAAGCAAGGAAGATGGAGGATTTACGTCGTAGGATTCTTGATGAATTCCGTGCCTACGGGTACGAATTCGTCATTCCTCCTATGCTGGAATACCTTGAGTCATTGCTGACCGGGGTTGGAAAAGACACTGAACTCGCGACATTCAAACTGATCGATCAGCTGTCCGGAAAAACAATGGGTATCCGCGCTGATATGACAACTCAGGTTGCCCGTATCGATGCCAATCTCATGAACCGCAGCCGGGTTGTCCGCCTATGCTATGCTGGCAGCATCCTGCACACCCGTCCATCAGGGCTTCAGGCGACCCGTGAGCCACTGCAGGCTGGAGCGGAACTGTTCGGTTGCGCAGGTATCCAGGCAGATGCAGAAATCCAGAAACTCGCGTTGACCTCTTTGAAGGCGGTTGGCGTTGATGATGTCTGTCTTGACCTGAGCCATGTCGGTGTCCTGAAAGCATTGATTTCCAGTGATCCTCAGGCGAAGGCCTGTGAGGCTCAGCTGTTTGATCTGCTGGAAACCAAGGACATGCCTGGGTTGATGGAACTGACTGCCGATTTCCATGAAGATACCCGCCGTGCGCTGCTCGCATTGCCAGATTTGTATGGTGA
>CAVJQJ010000093.1:0-3491 GCA_963651715.1 Anaerovoracaceae bacterium | reverse complement strand
TCCCAGTCTTTCGCATAAGCGATGAGCAGCGCACCTGCGGAGTCATAGTTTGCAGGGAATTCGTAACCTGCTGTGATATTGGAATCAAGACGGACGCCTGGGCCACCGGGGGAAACATAACGGGTAATCTGACCGGAATTAGGCGTGAAACCTTCCTTAGGGTTTTCGAGGTTCACACGGACCTGCAGTGCACAGTAGGCAGGTTTCAGTGTGTCTTCCTTGTAGCGGAGTTCTGCACCAAATGCGACTGCAATCTGTTCTTCAACCAGGTCGATACCATAGCGGCTTTCAGTAATACCGTGTTCAACCTGCAGTCGGGTATTCACTTCAATCATGTATGCGGTACCGTCTGGCAGGACGAGGAACTCGACCGTTGCGACAGAGTGGTAACCGGTCGCAGCAACGAGGCGGCGGGCATAGTCTTTCAGCTGTTCACGCAACTGAGGGGTCACTCCTTTCCATGGAGATGGGGTGACTTCAATCAGTTTCTGGTTGTTACGCTGGACGGTACAGTCACGTTCATCGAATGCGAAAACGTTGCCGTAATGGTCAGCCAGCACCTGGATTTCAATATGATGGACATCAGCCAGGAATTTTTCAACGAACAGACGAGGATTGCCGAAAGAGGCCTGCGCCATGGTGGATGCCTTGAAGAACGCATCGTCCAGTTCTGCTTCATTGAAGATTGCGAAGATGCCGCGGCCACCGCCACCACCTTCTGCCTTCAGCATGATTGGCAGACCGATTTCGCTGATGATCTGACGTGCGGTCTTCAGGTCGACAGCACCATCGGAACCTGGAACAACTGGAATACCCAGAGATTTAGCCACCTTACGTGCTTCAACCTTGTTGCCCAGCTGATTCATTGCCTTTTCGGTCGCACCGATGAAGGTGAGGCCAGCCTGTTCGCAGATCGCCGGGAAGCGGCTGTCTTCAGAAGCGAAGCCCCAGCCAGGGTGGATACCAATAATGTTCTGCTGTACAGCCTTTTCCACGATACTGTCGATATCGAGATAGGCACGAGGGTCGGAACCCAGCAGAAGCAGTTCATGCGCAGCGGAAGCTGCTGGTGCAGTACGGTCAATATCAGTTGCCGTCATAACCCCGATCGCATCGAATCCTTCGCGGATAGAGCGGCAGATACGTCGAGCGGTAATCCCGCGGTTTGCCACGAGAATTTTCTTGCCTTTCAGATATTCTTGTACATCTTTAAAGGTTTTATTCGCCATTACAATATTTCCTTAACTGTCGGCCTTTCAGCCGCAGAATCTGATGCTCCCGCGCAGGTAGGCTTGGGATACACCGTCTGTTTCGAGAATCAATTCCCCTTTTGGACCGACCTCCCGAAGGATGCCGGTCACCTGTTCTTCACCGTCCACCAAGGTGACTGGCAAGTCACGCCAAAGCATACGGCGGTCTGCATGGTCTTTCCAACCACGCACTTGTCCAATTCTACAAGTATAAAATGAATAGATTTGCTTTAAAAGCAAATCCCACACTTTGCCCACGGTCGGCTCAGGCAATTCCTGTGCCAAAGCAGCCGCTTTGAGCGACCCAGCAGGCAGCGCTGTCGCCTCCCGCATCGCGGACATATCGGGAGAGCCGCTGACGTTGACCCCAATCCCAGCCATGACCACATTGTTCCGGGATTCGAGCAGAATGCCACAGACCTTGGTATATTGGCCGCCAATCTCAACAACGACATCGTTGGGCCATTTGAGCGCCGCGGAATAACCCATTTCGCATAAAGCGCTTGCAATCCAAGCACCTAGCGCAACTGCGGATTCGGTGCCAAGGAAGGGTTCCGTCTGTGGCAGACGGAGGGCGGCGTAGATGTTACCTTCTGGCGACACCCATTCGCGGCGGTACTGCCCTCTTCCTGCCGTCTGGGATGACGCAAGCATACTGTCGAAGATGCCCAGACTGCCCGCCTGAACCGCTTCCCAAGCCGAATCCAGCACGGACCCGACAGTGTCAATCTGCTGAACTTCAAACACGTTTCTCCGCCCTAAAAAAAATTATCCTGCCCTGAGATGAACCAGTTGCTGGCATACAACACACCATCCATTGAATCTATCAGTATAACATTCTGAGATTTTTGTTTCTGATGCATGAGCCGTATAACCAACCTCTCATCCAACGTCCTCTCTTCATATTTTCAGGATATTCCGCGAATATCTTTTTTGCCACGATATGTCGCTGAGTTGAAGTCATGGAACGGGAGGACTAGAATGCTTGCTTCGGTATTTATTCAGATGTGATACAAGATGAGTGATTCCGGCCACGCCTCACATAAAGATTTCGTCCTGATCATGGTGACGACTTTCTTTTTCATGGGATCGTATGTAATGATCACTCCGCTTATCACCGGCTTTGCAGAACATATCGGCTCGACACATGTGATGATCGGATTGATCGGCGGTGTCGCCAATATCGTCTCACTCTTTTTCCGCCCGTTGGTCGGCGGCATCATCAACAAGAACCGCAAGCTCCGGCTGACACTGATTGCCGGCGCCTTCCAGCTGATTGCAGCCATCGGGCTGTTCGCCTCCTCCAACGGAACAGTTATCCTGATCTGCCGCATCATGACCGGGCTGGGCTATTCGATGTCCTCGCTGTGTCTGTCAACCTGGGTGGCAGAAATGATGCCTCCGAACCGCGTGGGCTATGGCATCGCGATGTATGGGACGATGAATGCCCTTGCAATGGGGCTTGCCCCTGCTGTCGGGGTGTGGATCTACCAGCATCTGGGCTACCGTATCTCCTTTGCGCTGGACATCATCCTCGTTGTCGTGATGATGCTGATTCCATGTCTGATCAAGCATGACGGTGCACCTCCCGTCATTGACCATGGCAATGAAAAACCGAAGTGGGAACTTTTCCTGCCAAGCGTCCTGCCGATTGCTGTGATGAGCCTGATGTTCACCCTGCCTTACTACACCATGCAGACGTTCATCGTGCGGTACACGGAAGTCCGCCATATCCATGTGATGGTGAGCCTGTTCTTTCCATGCTATGCGTTGGTGCTCTTCCTGCTCCGCCTGTGGGCAAAGAGCCTGTTTGACCGGCTGGCGTTTGTCTGGTTCATGCTGGGCGCTTCCATCTCTGCCGGCATCGGTTATCTGGCACTCGCATGCATGGAAGACAATCTGCTGATGTTTGTGGGCGCCGCCTGCATGGCCGGGGGCTTTGGATTCGCTTTTTCCGCCTGCCAGTCCACCGCAGTCATTGTCTCCGGCGCTGACAAGAAAGGGCTTGCCATCAGCACGTTCTACATCGGTGTGGATATCGGGATGGCATCCGGTCCATTCCTCGGCGCCATGCTGTGGGAATACCTGCCAATCGAATGGTTCTTCTGGGTCCTGTTCTGCTTTGCTCCTGCGGCCCCAGTCCTCTGGATCCTGCTGAAACCATTCCGCCCTAGAGACAAACGGGCATAGAAAAAGCTACCCACCGGCATAGCCGGTGGTTCTTCATATCGCCTGTAAGGC
>CAVJQJ010000092.1:0-3617 GCA_963651715.1 Anaerovoracaceae bacterium | reverse complement strand
AAGAAATAGACACCTTCATCGGCGGTATGCGCAAACGTCTCATCGAGAAAGCCCTAGAGGGAGAGCTGGCATCGCATCTCGGCTATGAGAAGTCAGTTCCTCGAACCCAATGAATGGGTATTCATGACCGTGATAGTTCCAGTACTCCTGTTCGGTTTCCCCATAGCGGAAATAGAGCTTTTCGCCAGTGTCGAAGACCCAAACATGGTCGGATGCGTTATAAGTGGCGTTCGGGAAAATCTGGTAGAACCAACGCTGTGATTTTGTCACAATGTCGGCAAGCTGTGGATAGGTCAGACGGAACAGCACACCCCGCCAGTTCGCCCCGAACCCCTTGCCACAGAAACGGGCAAAACTCATCAGCAGCGCATCCGTCTTGCCACCACCACGCGTCCCCTCCAGCAGCACCTCATAAACCGGACTGGACAGGAAAGCCCGCTGGCTGCCCGGCAACGGCGCCCAGACAACACCACTCCCCACCTTCAGGTCAGCGGTCATTCGCTGTTCCTTTCATCCTGCACCGCATCAGGGCTGTATCCCGTCTCACTCCAGCCCTCACCCACCACCGGCACCACCAACGCAGGCTGCACATCCTTTACCCCTTCACCCGACGTATCCACAGACGGCTCCAGCGAACCCTCCTGCCACAGCCCCAGACACAGCCCCATCAGCTCATACGCCCGCAGTGCCCCCGTCGGCTCAAACAGCCGTTTCGTCACCGTCACCGATTCCACCTCCATCCCACGGGCACTCTTCACCACCTCGGACACCTCCACGGCAATCCTGCCCGAGCACACCTCCGCCAGATAGCACAGCCCAGCAATCACTTCAGACTTCGAAACCGCCGCACACCCATCAACCGCCATCACATACCCCCTTTCAGAACTGCTAAAATCAACAGACAGAAAATCCCCCTGAACCACAAAGATCCATCGAAGAAAAAACGGAAAAAACCAGAAAAAACGCCACTGCCGTCCGCTGCCGAACCAATCCGCAAGGACCGCAGTGGCTAAACCCAAAGAGAATGATTGCTATATATTCATTCAGCTCAACATACTGAACGAATAACCAGTATTTTAGCCAGTAAAAATGGGCTGTGCAAGCCCGTTCTGTGATTTTTTTACCCATTGTCACCAGCATGAAAGCCATCGAAGTCGCCGCCGCCATCATCGTCCATCAAGGCAGGATCCTCTGCGTCCAGCGCGGTCCCGGCAGAAAACCCTCCTCCGTCAGCTACAAATATGAATTCCCCGGCGACAAGCTCGAACCCAGTGAAGCGGCGCACACCGCCCTCATGCGCGAGCTGGCGGAAGAACTCGACATCCACACCACCATCCGGGCAGAAGACTATGTGATGACCGTGGACCACACCTACCCGGAATGCCACATCGTCATGCACGCCTACCGCTGTGAAGTCGACACCCCATCCTTCACCCTAACCGAACACATCGACTACCGCTGGCTGGCCCCCGATGAACTCGGCACACTCGACTGGGCTCCGGCGGATATTCCGATTGCAGAATACCTGACGGCGCAGCCTGACCGCTGCTGGAACAGCTTCTCGAATATTCTTTAATAGAAAATTCCAATAGGTCATTCCCCATTCAGATAAAAACCTGATTACACATTAACACACTGAGACGGATACCCTATACAGTACTGTTATCGGCATCCTGTGAAATAACAATCAACGTTTCTGCAACAGTTCCCTCGGAGAAACGGTTGTTTTTACGCATATTTCAGCATATGCTCACTTAGACATGAAACATATAAAAAGTGTACCTTTTTCGCATAAAAAAGCGCTTTTTTTCGTTTCCAGATGGGGGGGGTAACTTAAAGTCTGTTGTTACGGAAAAACCATACTTATAGCCTCATACACGGAGGTTATTCATATGCAAATCAGTCAAAAAGTCGGTCAGCGTATCCGCGAATTGCGCAATGCCAAAGGACTCAGCCAGGAACAGCTTGGCCTTAAAGTCGGCCTTCATCGCACCTACATTGTCAGCGTTGAAAATGGCAAACGTAATATATCGATCATTGCCCTGAACAAAATCTGGGAAGGTCTTGGCATCGCCCCTAAGAAATTCTTCGATTCTGACCTGTTCAAGAAAGACAAGAATTGATGTTGCCTGACACGCGTAAAAGCATTGCCACAGCATCCCTGCGTCATTGCCCCCATCCTTTTCCACCTTTTTCCCCCACCTAGCATCCTCTTATCTGTACCTGACTTCTATCAGCTACACCATTCCATAGACGGATGTTACTCATTGTCCGTTTGCTGATAGTCGGTTGACTCATTGTCCACATCCCGCATAATGTGGAATATGTATCGGAGGGACAACCATGATTCGTAAAGCAGTCGGGGAGCGTATAAAAGAGCTCCGGACTAAAAAAGGGCTCAGCCAGGAAAAATTCAGCTTAGAAGTCGGACTTGACCGTACCTATATCGCCAGCATCGAAGGTGGACAGCGCAATGTCTCCATCATCACCCTCAGTCGTATCTGGAACGGTCTTGGCATCACCGCCAAACAGTTTTTCGACTCAAAACTCTTCAAATAACACGGCATCCACAGCGTCTGTTGCACATTGTCACAAAAAACGTGACAATCCTTCCATTACCGCCAACCTGTGGAATCATGAAAACCCTCGACATCAAGCGCCTGACCGGCGCCATCCTCCTTGCCCTCAGCTGTGCCGTCATCACCGCATGCGGACCAGACAAACCACAGCCCGGTGCCGTCACCGCCACCCAGTCATCTGAATACATCCGTGTTGTCGGCGACCGCCTGACCATCATCGATGTCCGCACCCCGGAAGAATTCGCACAGGGACATATCGCACAGGCAAAGAACATCCCGTCAGACACCCTCCAGTCACGCCTTGCCGAGCTGCCATCAGGGCCCATCCTGCTCGTCTGCCGGAGTGGCAACCGCGCAGAAAAAGCCTGGCAGCTCATCATGTCCAGACAGCCGGAACGCAAAAACCTGCGT
Source organism: Anaerovoracaceae bacterium (assembly GCA_963651715.1). Taxonomy (GTDB): domain Bacteria; phylum Pseudomonadota; class Gammaproteobacteria; order Burkholderiales; family Burkholderiaceae_D; genus Oxalobacter. The sequence continues at coordinate 627 of CAVJQJ010000092.1, read as the reverse complement.
TATCTGAAAGCGACACTGAAATATCAGCTGGACGGCACCTATACCATCGAATAACCACCCCTATACCGTTGATTCATAGCACCTAAAACAGATAAAGCCCGGTTTTCCGGGCTTTTTTCATGTAACCGATTGTAAACATGTACTTTTCAAACAGCGCATATTGTGTACAATGAAAACTGTTCATATAAATGAACCCAACAGCAGTACATAGATCCTTGTTTTTGTCCAAACGAACTGGAGGTCTTTTATGAAGAAACTCATCGCGGCAATACTCGCTTTTGGCATCGCCTGCACGGCTTTTGCCGGGGATTTCGGTCCGCGTCATGGTGGACACCGTGGCGGATTCCATGGCGGTCCCGGCATGAACCATGGTGGCTTCCATGGTGGTCCCGGCTACAGCCGCGGTCCGGGTTATGGTGCTTACCGTGGTGGTCCTGGCTACGGTCCTCGCCCAGGCTATGGTCCTCGCCCAGGTTACCGTTATTAAGACACTTTCCCTCGAGACCGGCTGCGGCCTTCTCCCTTCTGCCAACGCCGGTTCACGCAGGAACCCGCATCCCACACGATGCGGGTTTTCTTGTCATAAGAAAACCCCCAGCTAAGCTGGGGGTTCCAAAAAGCTTACAG
>CAVJQJ010000091.1:0-13199 GCA_963651715.1 Anaerovoracaceae bacterium | reverse complement strand
GGGCAAAGACTATGTGATACTTACAATTCCACTTTGTATGGGATAAGCTTTTGGTGCCACTCATGTGATTTCCTTCTTTCTGGTTTATTCGATTTGCAGTTGCTAGCCGCATTTCTTTTCTACCAGTTCTGAAGGTGCTTTCTCACCATAGCTGTAAGCTTTTTGGAACCCCCAGCTTAGCTGGGGGTTTTCTTATGACAAAAAACCCCTTAAGCGGACTTAAGGGGTTTTCTTGAACTATTGTCTCTCCCGGATCGAAGTCCGGGAAGAGTTGAGTCAGCAATCAACAGAGTTGATTAAGCTACACCAACTTTCTTCTTACCAACGGTAGAGACGATGTTCAGGCTCTTGATACGGCCAGATTCAACACCAGCGTCTGGGTCAATCATAGCATTGATCAGAGCAGGTTTCTTGGAAGCAACTGCTTCAGTCAGAGCTGCTTTCAGTTCTGCTGGGGTATTGACCAGATAGCCTTTACCACCCAGAGCTTCCATCATCAGGTCGTAACGAGCACGGGTCAGACGGGTACATGCGATAGCATCACCGTAGTCTTCTTCGTTACCCTTGTAGATACCACCGTTGTTCATGATGATAACGGTAACAGGCAGGTTGTAACGGCAGATGGTTTCGAGTTCCATGCCGGAGAAACCGAATGCGGAGTCACCTTCAACGGAGATAACTGGATCGCCGGTAGTAACAGCTGCTGCAACGCAGTAGCCCATACCGATACCCATAACACCCCAAGTACCAGTATCCAGACGACGGCGTGGTTCCAGAATGTCAACGATCATACGGGTGTTATCCAGTGCGTTTGCACCTTCGTTAACCAGGTTGATGGATGGGTTAGCAGCGATGAATTCTTTGACAACGCCCAGAGAGTTCTGGTAGTTCATTTCGGTTCCGTCAACATAGGTTGCCATCTTGGTAGCCAGTTTTGCTTTGTTAGCAGCACATTTGTCAAAGATTTCCTTGCACCAGTCAGCTGGAGCTTTGTAGCCAGCAACAGCAGCGGTAACCAGAGGCAGGTTGACTTTAACGTCACCAACAACTGGAGCAGCGATTGGCTGGTTGGAGTCGATTTCCTGAGCCAGTACGTCGAACTGAACGTATTTCTTCAGTTCATTACCCCAGGTTTTGCCTTTACCGTGCTGCATCAGCCAGTTCAGACGAGCAGCGATCAGGATACATACGTCACAGCCTGCCAGTGCGCGAGCACGGTTTGCAGCTGCAGACAGTGGGTGGTTATCAGGGATAGTACCTTTGCCCATGCCCATTGGCAGGAATGGGATGCCGGTTGCTTCGATGAAGGCTTTAACTTCAGCTTCTGCACGAGCATATGCAGTACCTTTACCGATAACTGCAACTGGTTTCTTAGCTGCTTTGATGACTTCTGCTGCACGAGCGATGTCAGCAGCTGCAGCAGCCTGGCCACCGATAGGAGCTGGGGTGAAGCGCAGTGCGTTAGCTTCTGCCAGAGGCATGGTCTGACCGAACAGGCGAGCTGGGAGGTCAACGTAAACACCACCTGGACGACCGGTCAGAGCGGTGCGCATTGCACGTGCGATACCGATAGGAATGTCGCGGATGGAGTTGATACGGTAGGAAGCTTTACAATGTGGTTTAGCAATTTGGAACTGATCCATTTCTTCATAGTCGCCCTGCTGGAGGTCGACGATGTCACGTTCGGAAGAACCAGCCAGCAGCAGCATTGGGAAGCAGTTGGTGGTTGCATGTGCCAGAGCTGCGACGCCATTCAGGAAGCCTGGAGCGGAAACGGTCAGTGCTACACCTGGTTTGCCTTCGATATAACCAGCGATGGATGCTGCATAACCAGCGTGCTGTTCTGCACGGAAGGAGTAGAAACGAAGGCCTTCTTCCTGCCACAGACGTGCCAGGTTGGTGATAGGAATACCAACAACACCGTACATGGTGTCAATACCGTTGTCTTTCAGGGTGTCGATCAACAGATGGAAGCCATCAGTCAATTCTACATTTTCTTCATTACTCATGAGTAATACCTTTCTTTGGTTGGTTTTGATGTAAACGTCAAAAACGTCAACTCCGAGTATGCATCATTCCCGTCAAAAATGGTGTTGACCTAGGTCAATTTGGCATGATGCAGATGGCACTATTTTTCCATTTTCAGCCCCTTACTTTCATTTTCTTGACTTAGGTCAATTTAATCCTATTTCTAAATGGAAAAAAGCGGTCTGCAGCGAAGTGCACCGGTTACATTTTAATGAACCAATAGCAGTACCAAACGCACTATTCAGGGATATATATAATAGGGAAAAGGCCAGGAAAGACGACCGAAAACCAAGAGAAGAAAAGTGGTCCCGCCAACAGGAATCGAACCTGTATCACACGCTTAGGAGGCATGGGTACTATCCATTGTACTATGGCGAGACGCATGGGAAAGTGCATTTTACATCAAGCGGTCCCGCTGGACGAGAGCAGAAACGATTATTTTCCGCCAGACCTTGTACAATACATCTCTTTATATGACAGTCTTTTCCTGATTATGGCGATTATCACTCTCCGGGATGCACAGCTGGCATTCGGCCACTACCCAATGCTCGACCATGCCGAATTCTCCATGGAAGCCGGCGAAAAAATCGGGCTGATTGGACGGAACGGCACCGGCAAATCCTCCCTCCTGCAGGTACTGGCAGAACAGACCAAGCTCGATGACGGTTTCCTGACCGTCCAGCAGAACCTTTCCATGGCATATGTTGAACAGGACCCCGTCTACCCAGAAAACAGCACGGTTTTCGAGGTGGTATCTTCCTCGCTGAACGAGATACGTGGACTGCTGCAGGAATATGAGACGCTTTCCACCGCACTTGAAAAACAGAATGACCCCAAGACCCTTGAGCGCTTCACGGCACTCCAGCACAAGCTGGATGCCGCCGGCGCGTGGGATATGCACCATCGAGTCGAGAACATCCTTGGACGCCTGTCACTGAATGGCAGCGATCGGATCGGACAGCTTTCCGGCGGGCAATATAAACGGGTCGCCCTGGCAAGAGGGCTGGTTGGCGCCCCAGATGTCCTGATGCTGGATGAACCGACCAACCATCTGGATTTTGAATCCATCCAATGGCTGGAAAGCATCCTGAAAGAATTCCATGGCAGCCTGCTGTTCATCACGCATGACCGCCGTTTCCTCGATAATGTCGCCACCCGCATCATTGAGCTGGACCGCGGCAGATTACTGTCATATCCAGGTAATTTCAGTGCCTACCGGACCACCAAATCAGAACAGCTGGCAATCGAGGCTGTCGAGAACGCCAAGTTTGACAAGTTCCTCGCGCAGGAAGAAGTCTGGATCCGGAAAGGCATCGAGGCACGGCGCACCCGCAATGAAGGCAGGGTACGACGGCTGGAATCATTACGACGGGAACGCGCCGCGCGCAGGGAACAGCAGGGCCAGGTCAGGATGTCGCTTTCCACCGGCGAACGTTCCGGCAAGATGGTCGCCGAAATCACAGACATCAGCAAATCCTATGGCGACAGGACCATTGTCAGCCATTTCTCGGACATCATCCTACGTGGCGACAAGATTGGCCTGATCGGACCGAACGGCATCGGCAAGACGACCCTGCTCAAGATGATCCTCGGCGAGATCGCCCCGGATTCAGGCACGGTGAAACCAGGTTCCCGCCTTCAGGTCGCCTACTTTGACCAGATGCGTGCCCAGCTGAATGACAACGACACACTTGTCGACACCATCTCACCGGGCAGCGAGTATGTCGAGGTTGGCGGTCAACGCAAACACGTGATGAGTTATCTGTCTGATTTCCTGTTTTCACCAGAGAGAGCCCGCTCCCCGGTTTCCTCCTGCTCGGGAGGCGAGAAGAACCGCCTGCTGCTCGCACGCCTGTTTGCCCGTCCTGCGAATGTGCTGGTGCTGGACGAACCGACAAACGACCTCGATATCGACACATTGGAACTGCTGGAAGCATTGCTTCAGGAATACAACGGCACCGTTTTCCTGGTCAGCCATGACCGCGCATTCCTGGACAATGTGGTCACGCAGGTGATTGCCGCCGAAGGCAACGGTCTCTGGCGGGAATATGTTGGCGGTTACAGCGACTGGGAACGCTACCGACCCGCACCGGAAACGCCTGAACGCAAGACAAAGCCTGCCACAGCCGAAGCATCCGGGACACGGAAAAACACGCCACAGAAACAGCGCAAGAAACTGAGCTATAAAGAACAGCGGGAACTGGATGCCCTGCCTGACAGGATCGCGACACTGGAAAATGAGCAGGCCCAGATTGCCCAACGGCTGAATGACCCATCGATTTACGCGGGTGATGGCGCTGAAGGCGTCCGGCTGAACAACCGTTTTGTCGAGATCGATGAAGAACTGATGGCCTGTATGACCCGATGGGAGGAGCTTGAATCAAAGACCGCCGGGTAACCCGATTACACGGACTCGGGGAAACCAATTCGTTTTCCCTGTTCTGCAGCCTGCGAGCTTATTTGGACCGGCGTAGGAAATCGCGCATCCGGAATCCCATGGCGAACAGCGCGCCGAAATAGACAACGCCACAGAAAACCATCACCAGCGCCATCGCACCGATGCGCATGAACGGCGTTGATTTCATGCCGATCCAATCGAACTGTCCCGCAATCCAGAGGGAAGCTCCTGCCAACAGGACCAACGCCGCCACAATGCGGGCAAAGAAAAACAGCCAGCCTTTCTGTGGTTTATAGACTCCCCGTTTAATCAGCAGGATATAGAGGATAAGCGCATTGGCGCAGCCTGCCAGACCAATCGACAGCGACAGCCCCGCATGATCAAAGACCGGGACAAAAATGAAGTTGAGGACCTGAGTGACAATGAGGGTGAAGATACCGATCTTGACTGGGGTCTTGATGTCCTGACGGGCATAAAACGCAGGCGCAAGCACCCTGATCATAACCAGCCCGGTCAGCCCGACGCCATATGCCACAAGAGATTTCGAGGTCATCAGGACATCCAGCTCACTGAAACGGCCATAGTGGAACAAGGTTGTTGTACAGGGGACAGGCAAGGTCATGAGCATGACCGCAGCCGGCATCGCCAGCATCAATGTCATGCGAAGTCCCCAGTCCAACAGGGACGAATATTCTTCGGCATCGTTGCTGGCATGCGCCTTGGACAGGCTTGGCAGGAGGATAGTGCCCAACGCCACGCCCAACAGGGCATTCGGAAATTCCATGAGACGGTCAGCATACGAAATCCATGAGACACTGCCATGGGTCAGCCGGGAGGCAATATTGGTGTTGATCATGAGACTGACCTGGGCAACGGATGAGGCAAAGATTGCAGGAATCATCTGTCCGATGATACGGCGGACACCTGGATTCCTGAATGCACCGACGATGTTCAGGGAGATGCGTGGCAGCATGCCCAGTTTTTTCAGCCAGGGAATCTGGATGCCCAGCTGAAGCACCCCACCGACAAAGACAGCGCCTGCCAAAGCCAGCACAGGCTTTTCGAGCAGTGGTGCCACAAAAATGGAGGCGATGATGAATGAGATGTTCAGCAGGACAGGGGTGAATGCCGGAATCCTGAACTCACGGTTGGTGTTGAGGATACCGCCCGCCAACGCAACCATCGACATGAAGAAGATGTATGGAAACATGATCTGTGTCATCAGCACAGACACTTCAAAGATTTCCGCGTTTCCATCCAGACCCGTTGCAATGGCATAGACGACATAGTTCGAAAAGATGATGCCGAGAACGCAGACGAGTATCAGTGTCCACGCCAGTGCGGTCGCCACCTTATCGATAAGCTGTTTGGTTTCCGCCTTGTCTTTCGTGCTGGAATATTCGGCAAGAATCGGCACAAACGCCTGGGAGAACGCACCTTCAGCAAAGAGTCTTCTCAGCAGATTCGGAATACGGAACGCCACAAAAAACGCATCGGTCAGCCCAGATGCGCCAAAGGCTTTTGCAATCAGCAGTTCACGGACAAGCCCGGTGACACGGGAGAGCAGCGTGAAAACTGAAACTGAGAAAAACGTCTTAAGAAAGTTCATGGATGGACATTATATCCCTGACATCAGGATTTTTTACCTTTATATGTCTCTTTTTTACCTAAAAACAGCAACATAGTGCATTTTTATGCTTTGAATTTCAGCAGTGTATCTGTATAATTTGCCATTTACTCTTTTTCATCCTGTTAATTCAGGTTTTTCAACATTATTTTTATTGATGGAGTTTCCATGTACGCGGTCATAAAAACCGGCGGCAAACAGTACAAGGTTGTTGCTGGCCAAAAATATAAAGTAGAACAGATACCTGCGGAAGTTGGATCCGAAGTTACCCTGGACCAGGTCCTGGCTGTCGGCGAAGGCGAATCTATCCGCTTCGGCGCACCTCTGGTTGAAGGCGCAACGGTTCTGGCAAAAGTTGTTTCAGTAGGTCGTCACGATAAGGTCAAGATCTTCAAGATGCGCAGACGTAAACATTATCAGAAACGTCAGGGGCATCGTCAGAACTACACTGAACTGGAAATCGTTTCCATCAACGCTTGACCATCATCACATCTCAGTCCGATGACTGGGATGGTTTGAAAAACTTAATTCTGGAGTCTTAAAATGGCACATAAAAAAGGCGGCGGTACCACCCGCAACGGACGTGAATCCGAATCCAAACGTCTGGGCGTCAAGGCCTACGGCGGTCAGGCCATCAATGCTGGCAGCATCATCATGCGTCAGCGTGGCACCACTATCCATCCAGGTGAAAACGTCGGTATGGGTAAAGACCACACCCTGTTCGCTCTGATTGACGGCACTGTCAAATTTGTCGTCAAGGGCGCAGCAAAGAAACACTACGCAACCGTTGTTCCAGCTGCTGCTTGATGTTTCCCAGCAGCCCAGTTGCAGGGCTGTAACAAACATGATGGCTCTGCCGATTTTGGCAGAGCCATTTCATTATCTGCAGGAGCATTTATGAAATTTATCGACGAAGCAAAAATTGAGGTTATTGCAGGCAACGGCGGCAAAGGCGTTGCTTCTTTCAACCGCGAAAAATTCAGACCGATGGGTGGTCCTGACGGTGGAGATGGCGGCAGAGGTGGCAGCATCTGGGCGGTCGCAGACAATAATGTCAATACGCTCATCGATTATCACTATGCCAAGTTATACCGTGCAAAGAACGGTGAAAACGGCCGAGGCTCCGACTGTTATGGCAAGGGGGCTGACGATATCGTCCTGCGCATGCCTGTCGGCACGCTCATCACTGACCGTAATACCGGCGCCGTGATAGCCGATCTGGTGGAAAACGGCCAGCGCCATCTGTTGGCAAAAGGCGGCGAAGGCGGCTGGGGCAACATCCATTTCAAGAGTTCGACAAACCGCGCGCCACGTCAGAAGACCGATGGCCGCCCCGGTGAACGCTTTGAGCTGAGACTTGAACTGAAAGTGCTTGCGGATGTCGGGCTGCTGGGCATGCCGAATGCCGGGAAATCCACCCTGATTTCAGCGGTCTCCAATGCACGCCCAAAAATCGCAGATTATCCATTCACCACCCTTCAGCCAAATCTTGGCGTGGTCAGGATCGGACACGAAAAGAGCTTTGTGATTGCTGATATTCCTGGGCTGATTGAAGGCGCTGCGGAGGGTGCGGGGCTTGGCCATCAGTTTCTCCGTCATCTGCAGCGTACCCGGCTGCTTCTGCACGTCATCAATGTTTCACCTTTCGAGGAAACATCCGATCCAGTTGCCGATGCAACAGCACTGGCGGCAGAACTGGCGAAATATGACCCAGAACTGGCATCAAAACCACGTTGGCTTGTATTGAATAAGCTGGATCTGGTTCCAGAATCAGAACAGGAAGAGCGGATTGGTGATATTATTTCCCGATTGAACTGGACGGGACCTGTCTTTAAGATTTCCGCTTATACAAAGACTGGTTGTCCTGAATTGATGGAAGCTGTTTACCGTTATTTCGAAGACGTCCGTCTTCAGGAAAAACGGGATGAAAAGACTGCTGTCATCGAGGAGGTCCGCCATATCGATACGGTTGATTCGGATGACCCCCGCTTCAAACCACTTGATTAATTCCTGATTCTGCCCATTGGAAGGTTGCCATGAATTCAGTCATCCAGCATGCCAAACGTATTATTATCAAGGTTGGCTCTTCTTTAGTCACAAATGATGGACATGGGCTCGATCTTGCCGCCGTTGCCACATGGGCAAAACAGATTGCGGCTCTGCACGCACAGGGCAAGGAAATTGTCCTAGTCAGCTCTGGGGCAATCGCCGAGGGCATGCTGCAGCTGGGTTTCAAGGACAGACCTGTTGAAGTGAATGAACTGCAGGCATGCGCCGCTGTCGGACAGATGGGGCTTGTCCAGATCTACCAGACAAGCTTTGACCGCTATGGGCTGCACACCGCTCAGGTTCTGCTGACCCATGCTGACCTTGCCGACCGCACCCGCTATCTGAACGCACGCGCAACCCTGCTGACACTGCTCCATCTGAATGTCATTCCAATCATCAATGAGAATGATACGGTTGTGACCGACGAAATCAAATTCGGTGACAACGATACCTTGGGCTCTCTGGTGGCGAACCTGATTGAGGCAGATGCCCTGATTATCCTGACCGACCAGAAAGGACTTTTCACAGCAGACCCACGGAAAGACCCAACCGCTACATTGGTCCAGGAAGCCAAGGCAGGAGATCCTGCACTGGAGAAAATGGCCGGCGGCGCCGGTTCCGGCATCGGCCGTGGAGGCATGTTGACGAAAATCCTTGCTGCAAAACGCGCCGCCCGCTCCGGCGCGCATACCGTGATTGCCTGGGGACGCGAGGCCAATGCATTGGTACGGTTGGCAGAGGGCGAACTGATCGGCACCCAGCTGCTGGCACCGGCCAGCCATCTTCAGGCAAGAAAACAGTGGATTGCAGACCATCTGCAGACAGCAGGAAAGGCATTCCTTGACACCGGGGCCGTACAGAAGGTTTTGGAAGAAGGCAAATCTCTCCTGCCAATCGGCGTCATCCGGATTGAAGGCGAGTTCGCAAGAGGCGAGATTATTTCATGCATCGATGGAAACGGCCATGAAATCGCCCGGGGACTTTCCAATTACTCCAGCAGCGAAGCGTCCCTGATTTCCCGCCATAAATCCAGCGATATCAAAAATATCCTGGGATATGAGGGCGATCAGGAACTGATCCACCGGGACAACATGATTGTCCTGCAGGCTTAATTCGTTTCGTGGTATTTGTTTTCATTCTGTAACGGGCGGTTGTAGCGGAGCCGTTTGACGATTTCCTCCGCTGGTCCTTCAATATGGGACTCATCACAGAAATAGTCGAGCCAAAGGACTGCTTGCGGACGGTTGGCGGCATGCCAATTGATGGGACGCCATGCATCGTTCTTGGCCTTGTTCCATCCCCTCTTGCTGTCCGCATAGGCATAACGGTGATATTCCTTGCTGGCACACCGTATCCCCTCGTAACTGACGTTCATTGCCCCAGATGTGCTCTTGGCAACGAGCGTGTAACGGACTTCATCATTGCCCATGATCTGGATGGTCTTGGCATCGACTGAAAACTTCTGGGTCTGGGTTGGACCAATCTCAAATGAGAGCAGGTCTTCATCCTGCGGGTAAGGCGGCAGTACAACAGGTGCCACCTTGAATTCCCTTGGCTTATCCTCTTCTACCTCATCATCAGGCCATCCCGTATCCCCCAGAATGGTGATGTCTGCCGCAGCATTGAGACTGAAAGACATCAGCAGCAGGACCGCCAGTCCTTTCAGTCCCCTGAGCAGATAATCACTGGTCTGTTTTTTTGTCCCCATGACGCTCCTGCCGTTTCTGTTTTGGCTTCCCCGATCCACCTGCCTGTGTATCAGCAGACTTCGCGGCTTCCAGTTTATATTTCGCAGAGAGGAAACTGTCTATTTCCGGCACAGGGTCCAGAAAACGGGAAAGCTCCTGCAGTGCTTTCATATAGACATTACGCTTGAACTCAATGACCACATCCAATGGCACCCAGTAATGATGCCAACGCCATGCATCGAATTCAGGAACCTCTGATGTTCCATTCAGATCGACATCGGAATCACGTCCCAACATCCGCAGCAGGAACCAGATCTGCTTCTGTCCCTTGTAATGTCCTCTTATCTCACGTCGGATGAAATGTGGCGGCACATCATAACGCAGCCAGTTTTGTGTTCGACCGACAATCTCAACGTGTTCACGTCTCAGCCCGGTCTCTTCACGCAGTTCACGGTACATTGCCTGTTCAGGAGTTTCTCCGTGCTTGATTCCCCCTTGTGGAAACTGCCACGACTGCTCTCTGATCCGTTTGCCCCACCAGACTTCATTGTTGGAGTTCAACAGAATAATTCCGACGTTGGGGCGATACCCTTCTCGGTCCAGCATATTCACCTCAATGTCCTGGCAAGATGGTTTACCTTGATGCAACAGACCCATTCAATGCCTGTTCTGCCAATGAGTTGCAATAAACGGACATCTACTGTCTATGTTTCGGCAATCAGTAAACGCATTGCCATCTAATCCTTTAAAATCTTACCGATTATAACCCTGTTAAGTAATAAAAGTATTCACTGTTATGAGAGCATCTCAATTTTTTATCTCAACGCTGAAAGAGGCCCCTGCCGATGCAGAAGTCATCAGCCATAAACTGATGGTCCGGGCAGGCATGATCCGGCGGCTGGGATCAGGTATTTACGCCTATATGCCAATGGGTCTTCGTGTCATCCAGAAAGTCGAAAAGATTATCCGCGAAGAAATGAACCGTGCCGGCGCCGTTGAACTGCTGATGCCGGTCGTACAGCCTGCAGAACTGTGGCAGGAAACCGGACGCTGGCAGAAATATGGACCAGAACTGCTCCGCATCAAGGACCGCCATGACCATGATTTTGTCATTCAGCCTACTTCTGAAGAAATGGTGACCGACATCGCAAGAAGTGTCATCAAGTCCTACCGTCAGCTGCCAATCAACTTCTACCACATCCAGACCAAGTTCCGAGACGAACGCCGTCCCCGTTTCGGCCTGATGCGCGGCCGCGAATTCACGATGAAAGACGCTTATTCCTTTGACCGTGATGTAGACGGCCTGAAGCAGTCTTACAAGGTGATGTTCGATGCATATGTCCGCATTTTCAACCGTTTCGGTCTGGATTTCCGTCCTGTTGCGGCAGATAACGGTGCAATCGGTGGTTCGGGTTCCCACGAATTCCATGTGATTGCAGAAACCGGGGAAGATGCACTGGTGTACTGTCCTGACTCAGACTATGCAGCCAATATGGAAGCTGCAGAAGCCCTGCCTCCAACGGAATCACGCCCGGCAGCCGCCATGCCGATGCAGAAGGTGGCGACACCTGGCCAGAAAGCCTGCGAAGATGTCAGCGCTTTCCTGAAACTGCCTGTCACAAAATCCCTGAAACTGATTGCCGTCGTCAGAACCAATGTTCCAGAAGGCGAAGACGGTCATTTTGCCGTGATCCTGATGCGTGGTGACCATGAGCTGAATGAAGTCAAGACAGAAAAGATCATCGGAGAATTCCGTTTCGCCAGTGACTGTGAAATCATTGAGGCACTTGGCTGTGAACCGGGTTATCTGGGACCGGTCGGCCTGGCAGGAAGAAAGGATATTTCCCTGTATGCAGACCATGCTGTCACCGTTATGAGTGATTTCATCTGCGGCGCCAATGAAAAGGATGCCCACTTCATGGGTGTGAACTGGGAACGTGATCTGCCATTGCCTGAACAGGTTGCCGATTTCCGCAATGTGGTGGCAGGCGACCCATCTCCAGATGGTAAAGGAACCCTGGCTATCCAGCGTGGTATTGAGGTTGGCCATGTCTTCCAGCTGGGACTGCGTTATTCCAAGGATATGAATGCGGTCTATCTGGATGAAAACGGCAAACCTCAGCTGATGCAGATGGGTTGCTACGGCATTGGTGTCACCCGTGTTGCGGCAGCGGCGATTGAACAGAACAACGATGAGAAAGGGATGATCTGGCCTGCGTCAATCGCACCTTTTGAAGTCGTCCTCTGTCCAATGGGGTACGACCGCAGTGAAGCCGTGAAATCCACGGTTGATGCACTGTATGAAACCCTGAAAGCGACCGATATCGATGTGATTCTCGATGACCGCGGTGAACGCCCTGGCGTGATGTTCTCTGACTGGGAACTGATCGGGGTCCCCCATCGTATCGTTGTCGGAGACCGTGGTCTGAAGAACGGTCAGCTGGAATATCAAGGCCGCCGCGATGAACAGGCAACCTCCGTTCCTGTCGATGAAATGGCTGATTTCATCATCGGGAAAATCAGGTCTGAACGGTAATCAACAGCAGCTCGAAACAGAAACGCCAGAACAGTAGATGTTCTGGCGTTTCTGTTTGTTTATCTAATGGCTTTCTGTTCTAGCAAAGCAGCCCCGCCCTTGCCGTCACCCAGAGTTAGATAGGGGTTATTTCTTGGTCAGATGCTGGGAGACCAGTTTGGTCATTTCAAACATCGATACTTCCTTCTTGCCACCAAAAACAGGCAGAAGCTTCTTGTCGGCCAAGATGTTGCGGCGGTTTTTAGGGTTCTGCAGATTGTTTTTCTTGATGTAGGCCCAGAGTTCCTTGGTGACCTGGGTTCTAGGCAATGGGTTTTTGCCAATGACGGCTGCAAGTTCCTTGCTTGGAACGAGTGGAGCCATGAATGCAGATACAGGTTTTGCTGGTGATGCAGCTGGAGTTGCACTTTTCTTTGCCATGTTGAAGCCTCTATTGAGAAGATTGAAGGTTACCGTAGGAATAATATATATGTTATTTTTTGCAGAATGCAAGGCTTTTTCAACGGTCATCCATCAGAATGTGGCTATCGTACCCTCTATGCCACATTCTGGCTTTTCCCAAGAGAAAAACAACCCCAGATAGATTCTTTTTTCTTCAGGCCCCCAATCAGCGCGCACCAGGCATCATCCCCTTCAGACCACGCAGCAGTTTCATCATGCCACCACCCTTCATCTTCTTCATCATGACCTGAACCTGCTCAAACTGTTTCAAGAGACGGTTGACTTCCTGGACCTGGACACCGGCACCCGCTGCAATACGGCGCTTACGGGAAGCCTTGATCAGTTCTGGCCTGGATCTTTCCTGAGGTGTCATGGAGTAGATGATGCCAGTCATCCGGTTCACGCCCTTGTTGGCTTTCTCGAAATTCGCCC
>CAVJQJ010000090.1:0-11956 GCA_963651715.1 Anaerovoracaceae bacterium | reverse complement strand
GTTCAGGATAGTTGCATTCCCAGTCTGTGTTGCCCTTGCATGGCTGACCACTAAGCTTATAGAAAATCCACTCCGATTTGGCAAGTATGCCAAGGCAAAGACCATTGTCTTGTTCTTGGTAATGGTTGGTGTGGGCTTCTGTGGATATCGTGCCTTTAAAACTAAAGGGTTCCCTAATAGATTCCCGGATGAAATTCAGGTTCTCCAAAGGATTCTCGTAGAAGATCATTTATCAAATTCTGGTTTTTGGACAAAAGACGAAGGGTGGAATCCTTGCAGATCGCATGATAAACCTTTCGATTTGAAGGAATGCCATCTAAAACGGCCAATGGATAAGGACAAAAAAATTATTGCTGTCTGGGGTGATTCTCATGCGACACATCTTATTCCGGGACTTAGAAAATATTTTGGACAAGATTTCAATATTATGGATAGAACAGGGACTTTATGTGGCCCAGCTCTGAAGAATGAAAAATCGGTATTTGAAGAAAATAAAAGAAAAATGCTTGCTGATATCGTAAGCTCTAAGCCATCGAAGGTTATTCTTGCTGCTAGATGGGTGAATTATAGAGATTCATTGTCAGGCCTTAAGGATTCTATTAACGAATTGAGACGTGCAGGAATAAATGATATTGTCATATTAGGACCGTTGCCGATATGGAAGAATAAACTTCCAAAAGAACTAATTCGATTCTGGATTAACAACCATTTTTATCCTGAACGAATGAAAAGGCTGGATAAAAAATTATTTGTAGAACTAGATGACGAACTTGATTACTTTGCTAAAAGCATTGGTGTGAAATATATTTCGCTTAAGAATTTATTGTGTAACAAAGATGGATGCGAAGTAATGGTTGATAACAACCCAGAAAAGGTATTGGCCTTTGACGAGGCTCATTTGACTGAGGCTGGTTCTTTGTACCTTGTAAAACGACTTAAAGACGAATTTGGGTTCTGATGTTCGTCCTGTCCCCCCCCCAAAAAAAAATTGGTGTAATACGATGTTTTGTTAAAAGGAGATGCGGAATTAAAAGATGTAAAAATACGACGCTAGCACATGGTATTTTTATATTTTTGACAAACTGACTGGCATTGATTTCCTGAAATGGGTACCTGTTTAGGTACCCATTTATATTTCAAATTGTTAAATATTTAATAATATCAATATATTGATTTTGTAGTTTTATTCCGTTTCCTGCCGGGGTGGCAATCTCCCGGTCCTTGTCGGCAATCTCAATGTCCAGTCCAACCCGATGTGACCGGCTGGTGACGCAGGCAGCGTAATCGTAGCGGTAGGCAAGGCTGTAGTAGAGGGGCTCGGTCAGCGGTGGCAGTGCGCGCAGCTGTGGGGTATTGCTTCTGCGTTCAATCAGGGCAAAGTTGTGCATCGGGCGGTTGAGCAGTGTCGAGACGGCGTATCGGGTGAGCAGCCGCCCAATAACAAACTGGACCCGGCGCTGTTTCCGGCTGAGTTCGCTGTATCGGATGACGGCGCTTTCGTGCAGGATCTCGACGATGTCTTCCGGCATCAGGACGGGCATCTGTGTCATGTCGAGCAGCCATAGGGTGCAGTCTTCGCCAATATCCTGACGTTTGACGAGAGTGTTGAGGATTTTCGGGGTGAATGGTGTATCAGACATGGGTCTTGTCCTTATATGAACACGATGAGGCGTGTTTATTTTACTGGATGAGACGTTTCCCGCAATGCGATTTCCCACTTTCCCGGCTTTGAATTATGATGGTGGCAGTTTTTTCCCAGAAAGCATCTGTTATGAATTCACGTCTGTTTTCTTCCTTGACCGCAGGGGCGCTGGCTTTGATGCTGGCGATAGGTTCTCCTGTTCAGGCATCCGATGACCTGCCTCCATCCGACAATACGCCAGAGGCCCGACAGGCGTTTTCCGCCAATCTGCAGAAGGCTGAGGCGGGGGATGCCGGGGCACAGTTCGATGTCGCCCGGGCTTACCAGACCGGGAAGGGTGTTCCGCCGAATTATGCGCGTGCAGGGCATTGGCTGACGAAAGCCGCGGAGCAGGGGCTTGAGAAGGCAGAGGTGGCGCTGGGCAATGCGTATGACCTGGGCATGGGGGTGCCTCTGGATAGTGAGGCTGCTGTCCATTGGTGGCAGAAGGCGGCGAAGCACGGTAATGTGTCTGCGCTGAAATCGCTGGCGTATGCGTATTTCGAGGGGCAGGGTGTCGAAAAGAGTTATCTGAATTCGTATGTGGTCTGGCAGCAGCTGCCGTTGGACGATGAGGAGGCGCAGGATGCGATCCAGTCGCTCCGCCGATGGATGCCTGCTGAGATGCTGGAGAAGGCGGATGGGATGACGCTGGATGATGTCTTTAATGGCCGTTGAGACGTTTTACCGCCCATAACGGACAAAGCCACGATGGGTGACCATCGTGGCTTTTGTGTTTTCTGAACAGTGCCCTGATGTCAGCCGGCAATGATGCCACTGCCAAGCCAGCAGACGACCGCAATGACAATGATGGATATCAGGTTGAGCCAGAAGCCTGCCTTGATCATCTCGCCGATACGGATATGGCCGGTACTGAAGACGATGGCGTTTGGCGGTGTCGCAACCGGGATCATGAATGCGGTTGAGCAGCCGAAGGTGGTTGCCAGCAGGAGGACTTCCGCCTGCATGCCGATTGGCGCCGCAGCGACCGAAATCAGCGGTATCATGGTTGCCGCCAGTGCGGTGTTGGAGGTGATTTCTGTCGCGAAGACAACCAGTGCGGTGATGCCGAGGATAACGACAAAGCTTGGCATGCCAGCCAAAGCCGCCACCTGTGCGCTGAGCAGACCATCCAGACCGGTTTTGGTGATGGCGGCTGCCATGGAAAGTCCGCCGCCGAAGAGCAGAAGCAGTCCCAATGGCAGCTGACGGCACTGTTCCCAGGTCAGCAGACGCTGGTTGAATTTACCGTTCAGCGGCATGATGAAGAGGAGCAGCCCTCCGGTGATGGCGATGGAGACATCGGACAGTCCGCCGAATGGTTTCACGCCGCCGTCCAGGGTGATCATCTTCAGGTATGGATTTGAAATCCAGAGCAGTACGGTGAACAGGAAGATGCCGAGGACGAATTTCTCACCACGTGTCATTGGACCGAGTTTCTTGATTTCGTTCTGGATCCACTGTCTGCCGCCTGGAATCTCTGAGATCTGGTCACGGTAGAGGACCTTGTTGAGCAGGAACCAGGTGATACCCAGCAGGATGAGCATGATTGGAATGCCCAGTTTCATCCAGTCGAGCACGGAGATGAAATGGTTGTAGGTGTGTTCCATGAAACGGACGAAGATGCCGTTTGGCGGTGAACCGAGGATGGTACCCATGCCGCCGATGCTTGCTCCATATGCGACGCCGAGGAGCATGCAGATGGCGAAGTTGTGTTCCTGACGGTTGGTGTGCCGGCTGCCATGGCATTCCGTGCGGAACAGGTGCAGGATGGCGGAGACAATCGGCACCATCATGGCGGCGGTTGCGGTGTTTGAGACCCACATCGCGAGCATGGCTGTGGCGATCATCAGCCCGGCACTGATCTGCTGGGGCTTGGTGCCCATCATGTTGATGGTGTAGAGGGCAAGACGCCGGTCAAGGTTCCATCGCTGGATGCCTGCGGCCAGCAGGAAACCTCCCAGGAACAGGAAGATGGTGCTGCTGCCGTAAGGGATGCAGGTGTCCTTGAGCGAGGCAACGCCCAGTACCGGGAACAGCGCAATCGGGATGATGGCGGTGGCGGCGATCGGAATGGTTTCGGTAAACCAGAAGATACCCATCAGGACAACGACGGCACAGCATGCTTTCGCTGGATGGAGCAGGGGAACGGTTTCGCCGGTTGGTGTCAGGTAGCTGTCAGGCAATAGAAAGTACACCGCTATCGCAATGAGCGGACCGATGATCAACGCATACTGTTTTAAATTACGGACTGCCCGACCTATTTTCCCAGAGGTGGGGCTGATACCTCTCCGTATCACGAAACTTCTCCCATCAGTAAAGGGTGTTACATTGCAGAAGACTTTCCGCGGGTAGCGTCTGGTTGTCTGAATGTATCAATTTTTCAATCTTTCATTTTACTACAGTCATGGTCGCTGATGATACCCCCCTTCGACGCAGGGATAAGGGATTTTACTGTTGGTCATCATTCTGAAAAAGGTGTGATTTGTTTGAGACAGAATGCTTTTCCGTCAGGAATCAGGTGGATTGTTCTGGAATGAAATACCATCCATTCTAGCGCTATTATATTTTTGAATAGCGGTGTTATAATGCCCAGCATCAATTTTGCGTCTTTTGAGCGGATCGGGCGGCTGCCACTCTTTCTGTCCTGATCCGCTTCCTTTTTTGTTTTCTTACGATTTTTCCCTTTTTTTCATTTGGATATCGCTCTTTCCGTCGGTTTGTCCGGTTTGCTGATGCACAACCGCATGGCTGCGTTTATACTTGTTGGATTGTTGCAAGTGGAACCGGATAGAACATGAACTGGATGGTGAATCTGATTGATTATGGGGTGGTGGGTGTTTTGATCCTGCTGTCGATTGTGGTGGTGGCGCTGGCTGTCGAGCGTTTCCTGTTTTTCAAAGGGGTGAAGGCCTCATCCTATCTGTCACGCAGCCGGCTGGAATACGATCTGTCGAAGCATCTGCATATCATCGGAACAATTGCCGGCAATGTGCCTTATGTCGGTCTGCTGGGGACGGTGATGGGCATCATGGTGACGTTTTATCAGATCGGGACGACCGGGACGATGGATTCCCAGACGATCATGGTTGGTCTGGCGCTGGCGCTGAAAGCGACGGCGATAGGGCTGGTGGTCGCGATTGTTTCCGTGATGCTGTACAACATGCTGGTCCGGCGTGCGAAGAATATCCTGCTGCTCTGGGATGCCGATCATGAAGCATAGCTTTTCTAACAAGGATGGTCTGACTGAGATCAATATGGTGCCGTTGATCGACATCATGCTGGTGCTGGTGGTGATCCTGCTGATGACGGCGAGTTTTGTGGTGCCGAATATGGCATCAGAAGGAATCCATGTCAGTTTGCCCCAGGCGCAGGGCGCGCAGTCTGTGGTGGAGTCTCCTGTGCAGGTTGAACTGGATGCCAGTGGCGGCCTGCGGGTGGATGGCAGATCTGTCTCAGCTGATGCCTTGTCGACGGTGCTGGCGGATATGTCCCGCGAACGGCCAGTCCTGATTGCGGCGGACAGGGATGTGCGTCTGCAATCGTTTGTGTCGTTGATGGGTGCGCTGAAACAGCAGGGTTTTTCCAAAATCAGTGTCCGGACCCAGAAATGAGCCGACTGACCAAGGGTCTTTTTTTCTCAATTGTTTTCCATGCGGTTGTCGTGGGGCTTTTCTGTGCATTGATGGGCACGGGCAAACCTGATGATGTTGTCGAGGTCGACCTGACATCTGTCGGTTTCCAGGATGGCAAAGGTGGTGGCGGTGGCGGTATGTCAGGTGGCGGTGAAGGTGATGCTGATGGCACACCTGTGCCAGATGACAGGGATGACGGTCATGCAGATGCTCCGACCGGTGAGGGTGATACGGCTGTTGGGCAGTCTGGGGAACGCTCGGGCAACCGTTGGATGGATGGTGTGGCACCGGTGGCGACGGATACCCGTTCTGCCGGTGTATCGTCGGGCACTGGTACCGGTGAAGGTTCTGGATTCGGGCAGGGTTCTGCTGCTGGACGCGGTTCCGGTCTTGGAGCAGGCAGTGGAACAGGCTCGGGTATCGGTTCGGGCAGTGGGACTGGAGGTGGTTCTGGTGCTGGTACGGGCGGTGATGTGAACCGTTATATTTCGGCAAATTACAGTTATATCCTTCAGCATATCCAGCGTCAGGTGGTCTATCCGAATCAGGCGCGGATGATGGGAATCTCTGGCAGGGCGGTCTATTCGTTCATCATCCGTCAGGATGGTCATATCGAGGGGCTGACGATGGTCAGCAGTGCCGGGCTTGATTCGCTGGATGCAGCGGGGTTGCGCGCCATCCAGAAAGCGAGCCCATTTCCTGCGCCACCTGCACCTGCGCGGCTCAAGGTGCCGCTTGTCTTCTCATTGCGGTGATGCCTATAATATCGTTTCCATGAAACTGTTAGGTTTTCTTTATCCTGTTTCTTGAATCATACGATGCGACAACCGCTGAAAGATGGTGACGGGCTGCCCAAATGGCTGATTGTTGTCCTGGCCGCCATCACTGCCCTGACTTTGAGCAACTGCTACTATATCCAGCCGTTGCTGGGAAGTGTTGCGCAGGATATCGGAACGAGTCAGTTCAACGCCAATATCATTGTGACGGTGCTGCAGGCGGGCTATGGTCTCGGGCTGTTTTTCATCGTGCCGCTGGGCGACCTGATTTCCGCCAGGAAGATGACGATGGTGAATTTCGCCGTGCTGATTGTCGTGATGGCGCTGATGGCGTTTGCCGGCACTGTAGAGATGATGTGGCTGTACGCCATCTTCATCGGGGCCTGCTCGGTGATGCCTCAGATTTATATTCCGTTCACTGCCCGTTATTCAAACGATGACAACCGTCCGAAGAATATCAGTGTCATTGTGTCGGGACTGCTCGTGGGGATTCTGGGGTCCCGTATCATCAGTGGGTTCATCGGTGAGCATTGGGGCTGGCGTACGGTCTTCCTCATGGGCTGTGGCCTGATGGTGCTCTGTTTCATCGTGAATCTGATGATTCTGCCCCGTCAGGCGATGGAGGATAGTTACAAGGGGACTTACGGTGGTCTGCTGCTGTCGATTTTCAGTTGTCTGAAAAAGTACCCTTATGCTATTGTGGCGGCGGTGCGTGCGGCATGTGTGCAGGGTGCTTTCTTTGCTTTGTGGGCGCCACTGACGTTCAAGATGCGGGAGGCGCCTTTCTATGCAGGGGATGATGTTATCGGGATGATGGGGATTTTCGGGATTGCTGGGGCTGTTTCGGTGGTCTTTGTCGGACGGTATATCAATATCCTGGGGGCAAAGCGGGTTTCGCTGATTGGAGCAGTGCTGGCGATTGCCGGTTGGCTGTCGACCTGGTTTGGTCAGGATTCCTATCTAGGCATCATCCTCGGTATCCTGCTGCTTGATCTCGGTACCCAGGGGACGCATCTGGCGAATCAGGCGAGTGTGGTAGCGCTGGAGCCTGCTGCGATCAACCGGTTGAACACCATCTATATGACGGTTTTCTTCATCGTCGCACCGTTGGGGACTTTCCTTGCTGGCTGGGGGTGGTCGCGTTATGGCTGGGCGGGTGTGGTACTGACCGGTATCGGTTTTGGGGCTTCATCCCTGGTGATGAATCTGTTTGACAGACATCGGTAGATACCAGTCTTTTCAGCGTCTGGGAATCCGGTCGTCATCGAGCCCGTCTTCTGCGTACCACCATGCGTGCTGGGAGACGGTTGCCCAACTGCCGCCGTGACGGTAGATGAAGAGGATGCCGTGCTGACGGCAGAAGTTCACGAATTCCAGCCGTTCCATACTCCCCAACAGCCAGAGCAGTCCGCCCTGCGAGCGTTTGTCGTAATACTTCAGACCTGCCGCTTTGATGAGTTCCACGACATCAATCCTATTTTTCTTTGCCTCTTCCCGTGATTTCGTCTCTTTCTTTTCAGCGGCGGCGCGGATGTCGGGTTTCTCTCTGCGTTTCATGGTGGGTGCTGTGTTCAGTCTGCGGGATGGAGAATCAGCTCGGTGATTTCAGACGGTCTGCCTAACCGGAGCGGGAAGCCGTTCCAGAGACCTGTGCCGTTGCTGACATAAAGCAGCATACCGTTCACATCATAGATGCCGGAGACAAAACCGCCATTGGCCAAGTGATGCAGGAAATGGATGCCCAGCACCTGACCGCCATGGGTGTGTCCTGAGAGCTGGAGGTCGGCACCTGCGGCAGCGTTTTCCTCTGCGCCTTTTGGCTGATGGGCGAGCAGGATGACCGGTGCATCGGCAGGCTTGCCCGCCAGGGCCTTGGCGATATCCGGTTCTGGCAGTCCAAAACGGGCGGATACGCGGTCGGTTGTGCCTGCCAGCACGATGTCATGTCCTTTGTCTTTCAGGACCAGATGTTCGTTGGCGAGCATGCGGAGTCCCATCCCCTTGAAATGGCGCATCCAACGCTGGTAGTTGGAATAGTATTCGTGGTTGCCTGTGACGACGTATACGCCCAGTCGGGCTGTCAGGTCTTTCAATGGCGCCACATCATTGACGCGTTTCTCAACCTGACCATCGACCAGATCGCCGGTGACGACCATCAGGTCTGGTTTGAGTGCATTGGCCTTATCGGTGACTTCCCGGATCCATGGCTCATCCAGCAGGCGGCAGGCATGGAGGTCGGTCAACTGGACGATGCGGAAGCCGTCGAGGTCTTTCGGCAGGTGGCGCATCTTGATGTGCACCTGTCTGACGTCTGGGACGACAGTGCCCTGCCATGTGCCAATAGCTGAGAGGATGAATGCCAGTCCACAGAGGCCGACAGACCATTTCCAGCCGGGTTTCAATGCTGGGGACAGGATATTCAGTCTGCTGCCAGCCCAGATGACGAAGGATGCGATGTCTCTGAAGATCAGGAAAATCATCAGGAGGATGAGTGTTCCCGACAGCCAGCCTGCCAGCATGATGACGCCCTTAGGAACTTCAGGAGATGCCCAGCCACCGAACAGGTTGGTGATCAGTCCCCATTGGGAGATCAGCAGGATGACCAGTGAGATGATGATTTTCCAGAAGCGGGTGACAGGCAGACCGGGTACGAAACGCCAGATGACCAGGGCGGCAAAAAGGGCTGGAGCGATATGAAACATGCAGGTTGTTGTTTTTTCTCAGACAATACAGGCAGGCATCATAACCGATTCTTTATCAATTGGTGATTTTTTTACACAGATTTACAGATTGATCTGTCACTTATTGACGTCAATTGTCTTGATGGTCCTGGCGGGCACACCGCCGATAACCGTATTGGCCGGGACATCTTTTGCGACGACAGCGCCTGCTGCTACCACAGCACCATCACCGATGGTTACGCCGCCCAGGATGGTGACGTTGGCGCCGATCCAGACATTTCTGCCGAGGACAATCGGAGCGGGATGCAGGTCGCCCCGATGGGCGGGATCCATCTCATGGTTCAGTGTTGCCATGACACAGTTATGCCCGATCAGTGCCCCATCTCCAATGGTGATGCCCCCCTGGTCCTGAAAACGGCAGCCGGAGTTGATGAACACACGTTTGCCGATCTGGATGTTCTTGCCGCAGTCCGTGGTGAATGGGGGAAAGAGACAGAAATCCTCAGGGATTGACCGTCTGGTGATTTTTTCCATGATGGCGCAGATTTCTTCTGGGGTATGGTAGCGGGTATTGAGCTCCATGGTCAGTCTGATGGCTTCCTGGGAAAAGGCATGGAAAGTTTTTCCCAGTTCGGAGTCAATATGGACTCTGGCACGGGTTGCCATCAGTTCGCGGAACTGGTCGATAGAGAGTGTCATGCTGTCTGTTTTCTGGAAATGAAAAGGCAAGCCATATCGTATCCGAAGATATGGATGGTATGTTGATTGGATTGGACATCCTTCCGCAGTCAGGAATCTGTCGGCAAGTGTGGCGGCAAATGCTTGGGCAAAAGTGATTGGCCATAGAACCATCCCCGCGATGCGAGGATTCACAGCGGGACCCGGTTCCAGGCACGATGTCCGTCAGGCTTTCTGGCGGACCATGGTCCAGGCATCAGGATCATCAAGACCTTTCTGCCATTTTCTGATGAAGCTGGTGATTTCAACACCACATGCTGTGCAGAGCTCGCTCAGTTCAACGATGGAAATGCCTCTGCTGCCGTTTTCAATCTTGCTGACGTAGCTTTGAGGTTTATCGAGTTTCTGGGCAAGCTGGACCTGTCTCAGTTTCGCTTTCAGGCGCATCTGCCTCATCATGGCGCGAAGCAGCATGGATGAATCTGGTTTCTTACTGGTGAGAGTCATACGGCAACCTTTCTCTGTCAGGTTAACAGGCTGTCTTGCCTACGTGGTTTTCATATATTGTGGATATATTTTTATACGATTTACGTGCTTTGTACCACTCTTAAGACCATTATAAACACAATCTATGCGGAAAAGATATATGGAATAAAATTTTATTACAAATTTTTATTCTGAATGGCGAAAATAGGTTTTCTCTGAGTTAATAAATATTGATAGTTTATTGATTTTAATTGTGATTGGTGGCTAACCTGTAATCAGGTTTGTCTGATGGGTTCAGAAAATGTCGGGTTTTGAATACGTTGCGATTAAGGTGCTTTTCTGCATCAGGATACTTTTGTCTATGGTGGACGTTGAAATAAACTGTCGATAATTCGGTATACTGCTGGAAAAAGGCTGTTGTTTTAAGGATTCTGGAGGTTTCATGGCTGGTTTAGTGCCTTTATCTTTGCTTGATGACGCTGCGCCTGCGCCTGTTGTGGTGGGGCTTGATGCGGCTGGTGTGCGTGAGATTGTTGAGAAGGTGCTGTTCGAACAGGATATTTCCGCAGCGATTGAGTCGGTGGTTGCGGGGCCTGTGGTCTACCGGTGCGAGTTCCAACTGGCTGACGGGGTGTCTGCCACGAAGGTGACACTGCGGATGCGTGAGTTTGAGCGGGCATTCTCAGTGATGTCGCTGCGTCTCTTTGAGGACAAAACCGATTCTGGGCATATGGTGCTTGAGGTTGAGAATGCGGGACGGCGTCCTATCCGTCTGGTTGAGTTTTTCGGCGCGGATATTTTCCAAGGCGATGCTGAGGATCTGGTTGTGCCATTGGGACGGTCTTTAGCCGGGGAGCCGGTGTCGACCCGGCTGTCATCTCTGGGACATCTGCTGATTGCCAGTGGATCGGCGCCTGAGAATGCGGGTGCGGTGCATGGCATCCTGTTGTCACTTCTTGCGCAGGCGTCGCCTGACACGCTTCGGCTGATGATGATTGATTCGCCGAAACGGTCTTTCCCGCCTTATGATGGGATTCCGCATCTGCTGGAGCCGGTCATCACGGAAACACGCAAGGGAATCGACGCGCTGTACCGCGCAGTCGATGAGATGCTGCGCCGTCAGGATTTGCTGGACAAAGCGGGTGTTGAGGATGTTGCTGAGTATAACCGTCTGGTGATGGCGGGGACAGTCACGGGCAGTCCATTGCCACGGATGGTCGTGGTGCTGGATGAGTTTGCTGAACTGATGCGTTCAGCCCGCCGAGAGGTTGAGCTGCTGCTGGCGCGGATGACGATCCATGGGCATCTGGCAGGTGTGCATCTGCTGATGGCGACACAGTGGATTTCGTTTGATACGGTGACCGGCCTGCTGCGGGCTGGTTTTCCCAGCCGGATTGCCTTCAAGGCAAGAAGTATGAGTGATTCACGGCGGGTGGTCGATGTGAATGGTGCTGAGGCGCTGCTGGGACAGGGGGATATGCTTTACCGTGCAGAGGGGGCGGAGACCCGGCGTGTGCATGGGCTTTTTGTCTCGAAGGATGAGGTGCAGCGGGTCTGTGATTTCCTGCGGGCATAGGGTGTCCTGACGGGGTATTTCTATTGAAAAGGTGATCTGATGGATTTAAGTGATCTGGCAAAACTGGGGATGAAGGTTGCGGTGCAGTATTCCGATGAGGATCGGGCATCATTGGACAAGAAGCTGCATGACCTGTTCGGCGAGGATAATGCGCATTTCAGGAAATATCTGGATGAGCAGGGGTATATGGTGTTTCTGGCTGACTATACGGAGTTCGATAAGCATTTCAATGGTTTCCTGAGTCAGGCGCCGGAACTGGCTGCGTATATCCGTGATTTCAATCTGTTTGATGATCTGCTGGCGAGTATGAAGGATCTGCTGCCACGGGTGAAACAGGAGGATCTGGACGCCTTTGACGGGAAGTCATCCTGATGGCTGGTGTCTGCCAAAAAGCTACCCACCGGCATAGCCGGTGGTTCTTCATATCGCCTGTAAGGCTCTGT
>CAVJQJ010000089.1:0-5229 GCA_963651715.1 Anaerovoracaceae bacterium | reverse complement strand
TGATTGAAGCCTGTGTAAATCAGGCTCAGTGGTCCGATATCGGGGAACTGCGTCTTTTTCTCCATCCCTGGATGGAGCCGATGACCCGTTTCTATGAAGCCTATGGTTTTGAACCAGCTCCAGAAATTGAATTTACTGTCAGAAACCCTTTGGAAGCACCGCCAATCATGATGCGGAAACAGTTGGACTATTAATCAGCCTTGTCCTTATGATTCAATTCAAATTCAATCACCGCTATGTCTCTGATATTGATCTGATGCTGAGAAAGCCCGATCAGAAGCAGGCCGATCAACCGTCCGCGTCCCATCAGACGGCACCGCAGACTGCGATGGCTCTTCTGCCTGAAAGCACCTTGCCTTTTGCCTTCAAAAAGCAGGACGATGGTCCGAAAACTTCCTTTTAAACCGTTACATTCTTTCCCACGGTGAGACGTGACCATGGCAGATGATGATCTGTTCCAAAATGACCCGTCCAATCAGGCGATTGCCCATCTATACGGACAACCTCTGGCAGATCTGCCAGAGGATCTCTTTATCCCTCCGGAAGCCTTGGAGATTTTTCTTGAGGCTTTTGAGGGACCACTGGACCTGCTCCTGTACCTGATCCGACGCCAGAATTTCAATATCCTGGATATCCCGATGGCAGCTCTGACCGCGCAGTATCTGCAGTATGTGGAACGTATCCGCAAGCGGAAACTGGAACTGGCCGCGGAGTATCTGCTGATGGCGGCCATGCTGGTCGAAATCAAGTCCCGTATGTTATTGCCCCGTCCCAAGCTTGAGTCTGGAGAAGAAGTTGAGGATCCCCGTGCGGAACTGGTCAGACGGCTTCTACAGTATGAACAGATGAAGCGTGCCGCCCTGCAGTTGGATGAGTTACCCCGTATTGACCGCAACTTTTTCAGTGCAAATGCCCAGATGGTTTTCTCCGACGCACGGATATTACCTGTTGTCACCGCTGAAGCCCTTCATCAAGCCTTGATGAATATGATTGAACGGACAAAACTGACAGCACGACATACCATCACCCGGCAAGAGCTTTCTGTCCGCGAGCATATGACCCTCATTCTGCGTCAGCTGCGGGATGGACATTTCGTGGAATTTTCACAGCTCTTTGATATCTCTGCCGGTGTTGCCACCATCGTTGTGCATTTCCTGGCCATGCTGGAACTAGCAAAGGAATCCGTGATCCAGATTACACAGGATGGCAGTGATTCTCCAATCTATCTCCGACTGGACCAGAGTAAACAGACAAGCCTCTTTCCTGCCTGACACCACTGCGTCTCTCATCCCTGATGTATCGGCATTCCGAAACAACCACCCTCCTCTCTTCACAACACTCTTTTATTTGAACCTGTCCATCAGATTGACCTTCTATGGCTTTAAGCACAGAATAGCGTTTGTTTTTCAATTTCTTTTTCTGACATACCAGATACACCATGAAAGTTGTCCATACCATTGAAGATCTGCACGCTGCTACGCGCGACCTGAAGAACATCACCCTGGTTCCAACCATGGGTAACCTGCATGACGGGCATATTTCCCTGATGAAACTTGCAAAACAGCAGGGGGGTCCTGTTGTCGCATCGGTTTTTGTCAACCGTCTGCAGTTCGGACCAAATGAAGATTTTGATACTTATCCACGTACTTTCCAGGCTGATGCCGAGAAACTGGAAAAAGCCGGCGTGGATATTGTTTTTGCCCCAAGCGAGAAGGATATGTATCCTGTTCCACAGGAATACATGGTCATTCCTCCTGCAAGCCTTGCGGGCATCCTGGAAGGTTATTTCCGCCCAGGCTTCTTTGACGGTGTTGCGACTGTCGTGATGAAACTGTTCAGCGCAGTCAGACCAACCAAGGCTATTTTCGGCAAGAAAGATTACCAACAGTTGATGATCATCCGCCGTATGGTTGAACAGTTTGCGTTGCCTATTGAAATCATCGGTGCAGAAATCAGCCGTCAGGACAATGGTCTTGCACGTTCTTCCCGCAATGGCTATCTGTCTGAAACAGAACTGGCTGAAGCACCTCATCTGAACCAGATCCTTCAGACTGCTGTCGATCAGGTACGTGGTGGCAATCAGGATATCGAGGCCATCGAAAAGCAGGCAATGGATGCACTGAAAGCCCGTGGCTGGACACCTGACTATGTTTCCATCTGCCGTCAGTACAATCTGCAGAAACCAACCGCAGAGGAAGTCGCAAACAAGGAACCTCTGGTCATCCTGACCGCGGCAACCATCGGCACAACCCGCCTGATTGACAATATTGAAATCTGATTGGCTGTAAAAAACTGAAATCCGCTTCAGCCGTTTTCTGATTCATTATTCGATTTTCCCAAGAGGTGGCAGAGACATTCTGCCACCTTTTTTGTTATGCTTACTGTATGGTTAACTGTTTCTGGCCTATAACACTGAGGTGACTATGTTAAAGCATTTTTTCTCAGGTTTTCTTGCGGTTCTTGCTGTCTGCCTATTGCTGTCAGGCTGCTCGAAACCTGATGTTGTGAAGCCCGAGACCGTTCTGGAACAGCATATCCATGCCGTCGCTGCAGGCAATATCGAGGCAGCCATGAAATCAGTCTTTATCCCTGATGAGGTAAAGGATTCCATTGCCTATCAGAATCAGCTAAGAACACTGCTGTTACGCGACAAGGAGAATATGGATGCCCGTTCCGGTCTTTCACGTGTTACTGTCAATGAGGTGCTGACGCAGTTCACCAATGGCACCATTAAAGATGGACAACCTGATTTCATCAAACGCACAGATGCCGACAAAGGAACAACCGCTATTGTCCGTGCCCAACTGGAATTCAATGACCATTCTTTCCAAGAGGTCATCTATCCATTGAAACATACGGGTGAGGCTTATCAGATTGTGTTCAGTGAAATCCATGTACAGTGATCCCTGCTGTTCAAGGTGTCTTACAAGGAGGTGGTCATGATGGGAAACAACTGGCTCACTTTATTCTGCCAACGAATCATTCTGGCTTTTCTCTGCCTGATTCCTTTTTTCTCTTCAACAACTTATGCTGAAGAACGCATCCAGAACTATGATGTTTCCGCTGTGCTTGAGAAAGACGGCACGCTACTTGTCACGGAAAACATCACGGTCAATGCCGAACACCATCAAATCAAACATGGCATCACCCGAACCTATCCTGTCCGTCAGGGTATTGATGCCAACTATGTCCTGAAGACAACTTTTGATATCGATGCCATCACTGCCGATGGAAAACCTGAAGATTACACGCTGACCCGTGGTTATTTCATGGATGGTATCGCCATCGGAAAAGCCAATGAACTGGTGCCAACGGGAAAACATACTTACACCATCGTCTACCGGACTAAGGGACATGTCCGTTTTCTGGATGACCATGATGAGATTTACCTGAACGCCATTGGTCTAGACAACCAGTTTCCTGTTGACAAGGCATCTTTCAAACTAACGCTGCCTGATGGCGAAAAGCCGTTGATGACCAATGCCTTTACTGGACCAGAAGGATCCAAAGAGCAGGATTACCAATTGACTGAACCGATGACGTTCCAGACAACGAAAGGGCTCCCACCACAATCCGGCATGACGGTTGTTGTCGGTTGGCGGAAAGGGTTGATTACACCACCTGAAAGCACTTTTTCAGACTGGCTGAACGAGCACCGTACCCTTTCCCTGCTTGGTCTGATGGCTGGGGTCTGCATCTATCTACTCGGTACCTGGTATTTCATCTACCGCAAACCGAAAAAACCAATTATCCCAATCTTTTCTCCGCCAGAACGTCTGTCCCCTGGTCTGGTGGCATGGATGAAAGAGAAGGACTTTACGCCTGTCATGCTTCAGGCTGACCTGATGTGGCTGGCTGTCAATGGTTTTGCCAAGATGGATCTTTCCGAGAAAGAATGTGTCAAATTCTTTGAGGAACCTGTTGAAGAAACCAAGGAAAACTGGATCACGGAAGCCTGCAAAGCCATCTGCAAGCAATTCTATTCGGTTGACAAGGTTGTTCTGCTGGGACGTGATGGACGTCATCCATCCCGCTCATTGACCAATGCATGGGCAGCCCTCAGGAAATGGTATAAAGAGGTTACCCAACCCTTGACTGAAAATTCTTTCCTGCCAGGACTTATTGCACTGGTCGGGGGCG
This sequence comes from Anaerovoracaceae bacterium, assembly GCA_963651715.1. Taxonomy (GTDB): domain Bacteria; phylum Pseudomonadota; class Gammaproteobacteria; order Burkholderiales; family Burkholderiaceae_D; genus Oxalobacter. The sequence continues at coordinate 1,089 of CAVJQJ010000089.1, read as the reverse complement.
TGTATGGCTTCTATAAGTTGCTGGATGTCATCTACCATCCTGGATATACCAGCAATATGAGCTCTCTCGACACCGTCGCAATACCAGGCATTTATCTAGCCTTGGCCGCCTATCTGACATTCTCAGCCATCAGTGGCCGAAAAGGATCCGAATACCGCGGCATCTGGAAACGGATCATCCTGCCAGTCCTCAAGTGGGGATTCAACGCATTCCTGTTCTTATCCGGTGCTTGGCTACTGGATTTTGACTGGCTGATCATTTCGGTTTTCTTTGGGGTTGGACTGATTCCCGTTCTGTTTCTGCTGCAGTTCTCCTCCCCTTTAACCGAGGAGGGCCGAAATATCGCTGAGCAGATTGAGGGATTGCGGATGTATATCATGATGGCGGAGAAAGACCGTCTGGCAATCATCAATGCTCCAGAAGATACCGTTGAGAAATACGAGGAACTGCTACCCTATGCGGTTGCCCTGGGATGTGCTGATGCCTGGCAGCAACGCTTTGATCCTTTGCTGGAATCCATTGACTACCGTCCAAGCTGGTCTACGATTCCTGATGGCATGTCTTCAACCGCTTACCGAGACCTTGCCAGAGAAAGCATGATTGACAATTCTCCTTCTGTCATCGCCATCCGGACCGCTATCGCTGAAAGTGAATCTTCCAAATCCAGCGGTGGCAGTTCTGGCAGTGGGGGAATCTCTGGGGGCGGATCTGGCGGTGTTGGAGGCTGGTAATCCACCTTTTAAATATCAAAAGAATATCTTTTAAGTATTCTTGAAATATTTAAAATGTATCTTTCATCTCGCTTTATCCATATTTTCGCAAAGGTATTTGATTCCTTGAATGATTCTTGGTCCAGGACGGCTGATCAGGTCTGACTTGATTACATACAGGTTGTGGTTCTGGACCGCTTTCAAGGATGGGAACTGTTTCCATAATCCCAGACCGCTTTCACCGCTTCCCCCCCCTGTACTGATGATGACATCAGGATTGCGTCCCAATACAGTCTCTACATCAACGACCGATGAAGGTACCTTGATGTCGCTGAAGATATTCCTGCCACCACAGAAATCAATCACTTCGCTGATAACC
>CAVJQJ010000088.1:0-14237 GCA_963651715.1 Anaerovoracaceae bacterium | reverse complement strand
CCTGAAGGGCGTGTTTATTCCGCGGGTTTCCGGGGTTTTCGATTACAATGCATCCATGGAAATGACTCTTGAAAAAATACTGCAGCAGCAGGGCTTCGGCACACGCCATCAATGCCGTGATCTGGTGCTGGATGGCGATGTGACCATCCATGGGGAGATCTGCGAGGATCCTTCGGAACGGATTTCGACGGATGGCCTGACGTTCACAGTCGATGGCAAGCCTTATGTTTACCGCGAGCATGTGTATGTGATGCTGAACAAGCCGGAGGGGTATGAGTGTTCGCATGAGCCCCGTCATCACCGGAGTGTGTTTGCGCTGGTGCCATGGCAGTTCCTGAACCGCAATGTGCAGTGTGTCGGCCGTCTGGACCAGGACACGACGGGTCTGCTGCTGATGTCGGATGACGGGCAGTTCATCCATCAATATACGTCGCCTAAGAAGCATGTGCCGAAGGTGTATCAGCTGACGTCCGCGGATGCGGTGTCGGATGACCAGATCGCCTCGCTGCTGGAGGGTGTCCAGCTGATTAATGAGAAGGGGATCAGCAAAGCGCTGTCGTGCGACCGTCAGGGTGAGCATGGGCTGGAGATGGTGGTGGATGAGGGCAAGTACCATCAGGTGAAGCGGATGGTTGCGGCTGTCGGCAACAGGGTGGAGGTGCTGCACCGCCATGCAATCGGTGGGCTGACGCTGCCGGAGGATTTCGAGGAGGGGGAATGGCGCTATCTGACGGATGAGGATCTGCAGGAGCTGGCGTCTTCCCGGGGAAATGGTTGATTGATAAACCGATTTCAGGTCCTGCTGGCAGGCAGGATGTTGAATAGATTGGAAAAGAGGTCTTTTTTATTTGCCTGTTTTCGTGTAAGTTATCACGTTTTCCCCCAGTCAGAATAATTCTGGCGGGACTTTACAGAAATCACCCACAATTCTTGTTTTACTAAATAGATATGACTGCCCAAATCATCAGCGGTAACGAACTTGCTAAGAAAATCCGCGAAGACATCGCAAAACGTGCGGCTGCTCTGGCAGAAGCCGGCATCGTTCCTGGCCTGGCAGTGATCCTGGTCGGCAATGACCCAGCATCCACTGTCTATGTCCGCAATAAAGAAAACGCATCTGTGAAGAACGGTATCCGTTCCATCATGGAAAGATATCCAGAAGACTTCTCTGAAGAAGCACTGCTGGAACGTATCCGTGTCCTGAACGAAGATCCATCTGTTCACGGTATCCTGGTCCAGCTGCCTCTGCCTAAACACATCGATACCCGTAAGGTCATCGACGCGATTGCGCCAGAAAAAGACATGGATTGCTTCAGCGTTTTCAATACCGGTATGCTGATGATCGGCGAACCACGCATCAAACCATGTACCCCATTCGGCGTGATGAAGATGCTGGAATCCATCAATTACCCAACCCGTGGCGCACGTGCTGTCATCGTTGGCGCTTCCAATATCGTCGGTAAGCCAATGTCCATGCTGCTCCTGCAGGCGGGTGCTACCGTCACGATCTGTAATTCCAAGACCCGTGACCTGCCATTCCAGACCCGTCAGGCAGATATCCTGATCGCCGCTTCCGGTGTCAAGCACATCATCAAGGCGGATATGGTCAAACCGGGTGCTGTCGTCATCGACGTCGGTATCGGCAAGGGTGCTGATGGCAAGCTGTATGGCGACGTTGATTTCGAAAACGTCAAGGAAGTTGCCGGTTATATCTCACCAGTGCCAGGTGGGGTGGGCCCAATGACGATTACGATGCTGCTGTCGAATGCGATCGATGCAGCGGAAAGAGCCCTGAAGGCACAGAAACAGTAAGGTTTCACACGAAGAAGGGTACGCAGAGCGTACCCTTTTTTTTCAGTTTCAATTTTTTCTTGAAAGAGCGGTCTTATGGATAATCCATTGCTTGATTTCAGCGGTCTGACCCGCTTTGATGAAATCCGTCCTGAACACATTACCCCAGCGATCACGCAGCTGCTGGAACGTTGCCGTGCGGTGGTTGCCGAGATGGAAAAACCGATGGCGGAAGTGACTTGGGAAAACTTTGTGACTCCGTTGGATGACTGTACGGAACAGCTGAGCCGCGCCTGGGGCGTTGCCGGTCATCTGAGTGCGGTTGCGGATACGCCTGAATTGCGTGCCGCCTACAATGAGAATATTCCTGCGATTACGGAATTCTGGACGTCTGTTTCCCAGAATCTGGCGCTTTTCGAGAAGTACAAGACGATCCGCGCTTCTGCTGCGTTTGACAGCATGAGCCCAGCAAGAAAACGGCTGGTTGAGAATACGCTGCGCGATTTCCGTCTGGGTGGTGCGGAACTGCCGGATGACCAGAAGAAGGTGTATGCGGGCATTCAGGAAAAGACGGCGACGTTGTCGACGCGTTTCTCTGAAAACCTGCTGGATGCGATGAACAGTTTTGAGCTGCTGGTGACGGATGAGGCGGAACTGGCTGGTCTTCCTGAAGATGCGAAAGCGATGGCGAAGGCGATGGCAACGGCTGAACAGAAGGAAGGCTGGAAGTTCACGCTGCATTTCCCATCTTATCTGCCGGTGATGCAGTATGCGGACAACCGAGGGCTGCGTGAAAAGATGTACCGTGCGTATGGTACCCGGGCGTCTGAATTGGGTGAAAAGGCGGAATGGGACAATACCCAGATTATCCAGGATCTGCTGAAGCTGCGGAAACAGGAAGCGGGTCTGCTGGGGTATCAGAATTTCGCAGAGGTTTCGCTGGTGCCTAAGATGGCGGATACGCCTGAAAATGTGATTGCGTTCCTGGAGGATCTGGCGAAACGTGCCCGTCCATCGGCTGAGAAGGATCTGGCTGAGCTGAAGGCGTTTGCCACAGAGGAGCTGGGGATTGCGGATATGCAGGCTTGGGACATGGCGTATGTGTCTGAAAAACTGCGTCAGAAACGGTATGCGTTCTCGGATGAGGATGTGAAGCAGTATTTCCCTGAAGCGAATGTGGTCAATGGGCTGTTCAGTCTGGTTTCCACGCTGTATGGGATCACGATCAAGCCGGATGAAGCGCCTGTCTGGCATAAGGATGTGAAGTTCTTCCGGATCGAGAAGGATGGCAGGCTGGTCGGCCAGTTCTATATGGATCTGTATGCCCGCAACGGTAAACGCGGTGGGGCATGGATGGATGATGCGCGCAGCCGCCGGATGACCAGCAAGGGTCTGCAGACGCCGATTGCTTATCTGAACTGCAATTTCACGGCACCGATTGAAAAGGATGGGATGCTGCAGTCTACGCTGTTCAGGCATTCTGAAGTGGAAACGCTGTTCCATGAGTTCGGTCATGGGATGCATCATCTGATGACGCAGATTGATGATCTGGGTGTTTCCGGGATTTCGGGTGTTGAATGGGATGCGGTCGAGCTGCCTTCCCAGTTTATGGAGAATTTCTGCTGGGAATGGGATGTGGTCAGCCGGATGAGCTCGCATGTGAAGACGGGCGAATCCTTGCCAAAAGCACTGTTCGACAAGATGATGGCGGCGAAGAATTACCAGTCTGGTATGGGGACGCTGCGTCAGGTCGAGTTTGCACTGGTGGATATGCATCTGCATTTTGACTATGACCCGGATGGCGCCAAGACACCACGTGATTTGCTGGATGAGATCCGCAAGCAGTTTGCGGTGACGGTTCCTCCTGCATTCAACCGTTTCCTGAATTCGTTCAGTCACATTTTCGCGGGGGGGTATTCTGCTGGGTATTTCAGCTATAAGTGGGCTGAGGTCCTGTCTGCAGATGTCTACAGTGCGTTTGAGGAAGCGGCTGAAAAGACCGGGACGACGGTGTCTCCTGAGATGGGGACGAAACTGGTGGCGGAAATCCTTTCCAGAGGGGGGAGCCGTCCTGCGATCGAGTCGTTTGAGGCGTTCCGCGGACGTAAGCCGACGATTGACGCATTGCTCCGTCACAGCGGGCTGGCTTCCTGACACTTTCCAAGGAGGGAAAAACGCCCCATAATACATCTTTCCCATAGGGGAAAATGATGTGACACCATTAGGATATTTGCGTGGCATGACAAGAATCGAATTCCGGACAAATATTGCCGATAAGATCAACTACACCTGCCGATGGGTGCGGAAGGCACTCTCGCGGGTGCCGGATATCCGGATTGTGCTGCTGGCAGAGAATGAACTGCAGCTGAAGGCACTGGATCAGGCGCTGTGGAATTTCTCGGATGTCGATTTCCTGCCGCATGCGGTCCTGGGTGATCCGTTGGCTTCCCGTACAACGGTGCTTCTGACGGACAAGGGGGATGCGGACCTGCCTGAGGGTGAGGTTCTCGTGAATCTGTCCAAGACGGTGCCGACCAGTTATGCGCAGTTTGAACGGCTGCTGGAGCTGGTCTCGACCGATGCCGAGGATACGGCGGCGGGACGTAAACGGTATGTCCATTATCGGGATAGGGGGTATGACCTGTCCCATGAAAATGTTAAACAGTGAGTAGCAGTATGACTTCAGACATCAATGAGGCAAAACAGGGAAATATCCCTGCTGAAAACAGCGATGAAGATTATCCTGTGTTGACGAGTATCCTGTCGACCGCGCCGGATATTGTGGATTCCGCCCAGAATGAGGATGCTTGGAGCGAGCTGGAAGAGCGTCTGGCACAGCGGATCCAGGAACGGGTCCAGGAACGTATCCATTTTGTGCTGGAAGAGATCATCCAGAAGAATCTGGCGGCGACGCTGCAGAAGGTGACCGGGACTTTGGCGACGGAAATCAACAATGACCTGGAGAGCACGCTGGATGTGGTGGTGACCCATGCTGTTTCAGATGAACTGCAGCGGCTCAAACAGAAAGAATATTTTTCAGATGTCAATCGCCTGACTGAGAATGGCGATGCGGCAGACTGATTGCAAGATCAGGAAAGAACAGGCGAATAGGGGGAAATTTTGAAAGTTATCGTATTAGGTGCCGGGATTGCCGGAACAACCGCGGCATGGTTCCTGCGGCGGCATGGCCATGACGTGACGGTGATTGAACGGCGGAACGGGGCTTCTCAGGAAACCACTTTTGGCAATGCCTCTCAGATTTCGGTTTCCCATTCCGAGCCTTGGTCCAATCCTGGTGCGCCTCTGAAGATTTTCAAATGGCTGGGCAAGGAAGATGCGCCTCTGCTGTACCGTTTCCGTGCAGAGATGCTACAGTGGGAATGGGGTGCCCGTTTCCTGCGGGAATGTACACCTGGCCGTACTGCCCATAACACCCGTCAGTGTATGGTGATGGCTGATTTCAGTAAAAAGACACTGCGTCAGCTGCGTGATGAGACCGGTATTGAATATACCCATTCCCGTCACGGCATCATGCATTTCTATACGGATCCGAAAGATTATGAAGCGTCCAAGGCGGGCGCGAAGCTGATGACTTCCTGGGGATGCCCACGTAACACGATTACGAAAGATGAGGTCATCCGTCTGGAACCTGCGCTGAAGCCGGTTTATGACCGTCTGGTCGGTGGTGACTTCACGCCGGATGATGAACATGGTGATTCCCGCGAGTTCACGGTTGCGCTGTCCAAGCTGGCGGCTGACCAGGGTGTCCAGTTCATGTTCAATACCCAGGCGACCCGTCTGCTGACGGAAGGTACGGGTGCGGAAGCCCGTATCGCCGCGGTTGAGATCATCAAGGACAACGGTGAGTTTGAAATCCTGCAGAGCGATGCGTTTGTCTGCGCGTTCGGCAGTTTCTCCACGCCGTTCCTGAAGCCTTTGGGTATCGATCTGATGATTTACCCAACGAAGGGTTATTCCGCGACTTTCCCGGTTATTGATCCAGAAAAGGCGCCAGAGGTTTCCCTGATCGATGCGGGTTACAAGCTGTGTATCTCCCGTCTGGGCAACCGTCTGCGTGTTGCCGGTACGGCTGAAATGAACGGTTACCGTCGTGAGCTGAATGAGGAACGCTGTCAGGCACTGATCCGTCGTACGTCGGAACTGTTCCCGGATGCGTGTGACTACAGCCAGCCACATTTCTGGACCGGTTTCCGTCCAATGACGCCAACGAATATCCCTTATGTCGGCAAGGCGAAGCAGTATAAGAACCTGTATCTGAACACGGGTCACGGTACGCTGGGCTGGACGATGGGCTGTGGGGCAGGCCGTTCGATTGCTGAGATTGTCTCAGGCAAGGCCCCGGATATCGAATTTGAATTTTACGGTCTTGAGAAGGACAAGAAGTAATATCACTGCTATGGCAAAGAAGCAGAAAAACGTGACTACCGCATGCCCCTGCGGTGGTTCTTCATTTGAGGGGTGCTGTAAACCTTATCTGGATGGTGATGCGGTGGCGCCGACGGCGTTGGCGTTGATGAAATCCCGTTATACCGCTTTCTGTGTCGGGGATGAGTCTTACCTGCGTTATACGTGGCTGAAGCAGAACCGCCCATCGGGCCGGATCATCGACAAGAAGGATATGACCAAATGGGTCGGGTTGAAGATTGTCAGCCATCAGGAGGAGGGTGACCGTGCGACGGTTGAGTTTGTCGCGAGTTACAAGCGCAATGGCAGGCTGATGCGGCTGCACGAGAACAGCCAGTTCATCCGCGAGGAGGACGGCTGTTGGTATTACATTGACGGAACATTTTTCTAAGACGATGACAACAGAAATCCAAGTTGAAGATACGGCATCTGCAGAGTGGACTGCGCGTAGCCTGAAGAGTGTCTGGCATCCATGTACCCAGATGAAACATCATGAGCAGGTGCCGCTCCTGACTGTGAAACGCGGTCAGGGTGTGTGGCTTTACGATGAGGATGGCAAGCGTTATTTCGATGCGATCAGTTCGTGGTGGACGAATCTGTTCGGGCACTGCAATCCTGATATTTCCAATGCGATCAAATCCCAGCTGGATACGCTGGAGCATGCGATGCTGGCGGGGTGTACCCATGAGCCGGTTGTGGAGCTGTCGGAAAGGCTCTCTGCGCTGACAGGCGGGATGCTGGGACATTGTTTCTATGGCTCCGACGGGGCGTCTGCGATTGAGATCGCGCTGAAGATGAGTTTCCATTACTGGAAGAACAACGGTCATCCGGAAAAGCAGGAATTTGTCTGTCTGGAGCACAGCTATCATGGCGAGACGATCGGTGCGCTGGCGGTGACGGATGTGACGCTGTTCAAGGACAACTATGCACCGCTGATCCGTAACGCGAATCTGGTGCCGAATCCTGACCCACGCAATGCACTGCCGGGTGAGACGGACAAGGGTGTGGCGTTCCGTGCGGTGGCGCAGCTGGAAGCGCTGCTGAAGGAAAAGGGCGACCGGATCGCTGCGTTGATCATTGAGCCGCTGGTGCAGTGTGCCGCCGGGTTCATCATGTATCACCCGGTTTATATCAAGCTGGCACGTGAGCTGTGCGACCGTTACCGTGTCCATCTGATCTGTGATGAGATTGCAGTCGGGATGGGACGTACGGGGTCGTTCTTCGCCTGTGATCAGGCGGATACCCGTCCAGATATGTTCTGTCTGTCGAAGGGGATCACCGGGGGCTTCCTGCCACTGTCGATTGTGATGTGCACTGACCGGATCTATCAGGCGTTCTATGACGATGATGTGACCCGCGGTTTCCTGCATTCCCATTCGTATACGGGCAACCCGCTTGCCTGCCGTGCCGCATTGGCGGTGCTGGATATTTTCGATAAGAAGCGGGTGATTGCCGCGAACCGTCTGCTGTCTGGGGCGTTGACGAAGGCACTGGAACCCATCAAGCAGGACAGCCGGGTCCGGAATTTCCGCAACAGGGGGATGCTCTGGGCGTTTGATGTGGAGATGACGCCGGAAGAGCAGGTGACTTTCCCACGACGGTTCTTTGAATCAGGTCTCCGCCATGAACTGCTGATCCGTCCAATCGGGAATACGGTTTATCTGATGCCGCCTTATGTGATGACAGCAGAGCAGGCGGTCTGGGTGGCGGACAGGGTCCAGACGGTGATGGCAGAGGTGCTGGCATGAGTGTTCCTGCCTATTTTATTGCCGGTACGGATACGGAGATCGGCAAGACGACCCTGTCATCGGTCATCATCCGTGCGCTGGCGAAAAGAGGACTGAAGACCGCCGCGATGAAGCCGGTCGCTGCCGGGACGGTGCTGGTGGATGGTGTGCCGCACAATGAGGATGTCGATGCGCTGATGGCGGCATCCAATATGGCACTGCCACAGGAAACGGTCTGTCCATTCCTGCTGAATACCCCAATCTCCCCGAACCTGTCCGCAGAAGAGGACGGTGTCACGATTGAGATTGAGAAGATTGTCGAGACGTTCAAGACGATCCGGTCTCAGTCGGATGCGGTCATTGTGGAAGGTGTCGGCGGTTTCATCGTCCCGTTTACGGAGACGGTCTCAAGTGCGGACCTGGCGGTTGCGCTGGGTCTGCCGGTCATTCTGGTCGTCGGGTTACGCCTTGGATGCATCAGCCATGCACTGCTGACAGCTGAAGCCATCCGTGCTCGGGGGCTGACTGTCGCAGGCTGGATCGCCAACCGGGTTGACCCGACAATGGCGTTCAGTGATGGTAATATTACGACTTTGGAAAAATGGCTCGGTGCCCCACGACTCGGCACGATGCCAAACCTTCAGTCTTTCGATGGTGCGGAACAATACCTTGACCTGAGTCTGCTGCCAGACTTGAATGCGTAAAGATAGCAACTGATAACATCAAGAAGCAGAAAGATACGAGCATTACAACTATGTCACAGCCAATTCATTTTTATCGTCCAACCGATAACGCCAACCAGCCGGAACCCGCAGTCTGGCCAGTGAAAGAGATTATGGCGTTGTATGAACTGCCATTCAACGAACTGATGTTCCGTGCGCAGGAGGTGCATCTGGCGAATTTTCCTGAAGGGACTGTTGAGCTCAATTCACTGCTTTCCCTGAAGACCGGTGCCTGCACGGAAGACTGTGGGTACTGTCCTCAGTCGATTCATCACAATACCGATGTCGAGCCAAGCAAGATGCTCGATATGGACACCATCCTGGCGGCTGCACGCCGTGCGAAAGAGCTGGGTGCGAACCGTTTCTGTATGGGGGCGTCCGGCCGTTCCCCGAATGACCGCGATTTCAAGAAGTATCTGGAAATTGTCCGTGCAGTGAAAGCGCTCGGTCTCGAAACCTGTATGACGCTGGGGATGCTGAAGGACGAGCAGGCTGTACAGCTGAAGGAAGCCGGTCTCGATTATTACAACCACAATCTGGATACGGCACCGGATTACTATGGCAGCATCATCTCGACCCGTACTTATCAGGACCGTCTGGATACGCTGGGCCGTGTCCGTAAGGCAGGTATCAAGGTCTGCTGTGGTGGCATTGTCGGGATGGGTGAAAGCCGTGAACAGCGTGCCGCGCTGTTGTCTCAGCTGGCGAACCTGAATCCTTATCCAGAAGCTGTGCCGATCAACCATCTGGTCCCTATCAAGGGAACGCCACTTGAAAACGTCAAGGGACTGGATCCATTGGAATTCGTCCGTACGATTGCGGTTGCCCGCATCATCATGCCTCAGGCAAAGGTCCGTATGTCTGCCGGTCGTGCAGAACTGGGTGAAGCGGTTCAGGCGCTGTGTTTCCTTGCGGGTGCCAACTCGATTTTCTACGGTGAAAAGCTGCTGACGACGGATAATGCTGATGCGGCGGCTGACCGTGCGTTGTTGGAAAAACTGGGTCTCAGGACGTTCGAGACAACCGACAAGAAGGTCCGGATGCCTGGTCTGCCTGAGCACGACCATGAGCATTGATCTCCTCTATTACAACGAGGGTGAGGATCTGGCGGTCTGGCTGCCTGCGCTGCAGGCGGTCCTGCCGGATGCCAATATCCGTGTCTGGGAAGAGGGCGATACGGTCCCTGCAGACTATGCCCTGGTCTGGAATGCGCCTGAAGCGGTGCTGAAAGACCGGAAAGGGCTGAAGGCGGTCATCAATCTGGCGGCGGGTGTCGATAAGCTGCTGGCATCGGGCCTGATTCCTGAATCTCTGCCGCTGTACCGGATGGAAGATGCGGGTATGGCAATCCAGCTGGCGGAATACGCGCTGCATCACATCATCGGCTGGTTCCGCCGGTTCGATGATTACCAGAAGCTCCAGCAGAAACAGCAGTGGTGTGATCTTGTGGTGCCTAAGCGCCGTGATTACACCATCGGCATCATGGGGCTGGGTGTCATGGGCAAGGTGCTGGCGGATATCCTCAAGCCATTTGGCTTTGCCATCAAGGGGTGGAGCCGTACCGCAAAACAGTTGGACGGGGTGGATACCTATCACGGGCAGGATGGACTGCCGGGTTTCCTGAAGGATGTGAATGTCCTGGTCTGCCTGCTGCCGAATACCCCTCAGACGGTGGGGATTATCAATGCAGATCTGTTCAGCCAGTTGGCGGATGGTGCCTGCTTGGTGAATCTGGGCCGGGGTGCCCATGTCAACGAGAAGGACCTGTTGGCTGCATTGTCATCTGGAAAAATCCATGCGGCGGCACTGGATGTCACCGCGGTCGAGCCATTGCCTCAGGACCATCCATTCTGGGCACATCCTGCAATCAGTATCACGCCGCATATCGGTGGGTCGACTTATTGTGAGGATACTGTCGACCAGGTGGCGGATATCATCCATCAGCTGGAACAGGGTCGTACTCCTGGCGGGCTTGTCAACCGACAGCTCGGATACTGATTCCTGTAGCGATACGCTGGCGTTTATTTAAACGCCAGCATGTTCAGCAGATAGGCGAGCAGCACAATACTGATGGCGCCGTCTGCATACCCCACGGTGCTGTGATGGCTGTCTTCCAGACGGTTGCCGTTGAGATAGCCGATGGTGCTGTGGTGACTGTCTTCGATGCGGACGCTCATAGAACCCCTCCTGTTATCCTGTAAGCGATTATAGCGTTTTGAGGGGCCGGGACAGTTCAGGGGGCGTACAAACAGAAAAGACCACAGCAAGAAGTGCTATGGCCTAGTAGAGTATCCCCGCCTGTGCCGTAATGCCGGCATCTTGAACCAACAGGTTCAAGTGGTCACAGTTGGCTGGATTTCGGGTTCATCGTACAAGCGGTGATCGCGCCCATCCAGCAAATTTCCGCGACCTGTGCAAATTATGGTTCAAAGAATATATGGCATAAGTCGAACACCGCAGGGTAGATTCAGTTTATCGTATCGCCGATGAAAGTCAACTGTTTTTTAGGCACGGTCTGAGCTGCATTTCCGGGCCATTTTCATGGCTTCATGGCGGATTCAATCAGGCGCGTCATCGAGTCCGTTTTCTCACGGAGCTCAGATAATGCGTTTTCAGGAATCGGCGCATCCGGCGCTTTCAAGACCAGCAGTTCAGCGGCAATGCTCAGGCAGGCCATGACGGCAATCCTGTCGTTGCCGCGGATCCGGCTGCCGTCGCGGATGGCACACATTTTCGTGTCCACCAGAGCGGCTACTTCACGTAGTTTTGCCTCTTCGTCGTCCTTGCAGGACAGACGGTAAGGCACTCCCATGATGGTGACATCAACCTGACTCATTCAGAGCTCCCTTCCTCCAAGGCTGGCAGCGTGCTGATGATGGCGGAAACCTTCTTGCGGACAGATTCGATGCGGTCGGCGAGTTCCATGTTTTCCAGTGCCTTGTCGTCGATTTCCGTCTGCAGGGACGCATTGGTCTGTTTGAGGGCTTCTGCCGCAGCTTTCAGCGCGGTGTTTTCCTGAGTGACTTCAGAAATCCTGTGGTTGGCAGATTCAATCTTGTCAGCCAGTTCCATGTTCTCCAGTGTCTTGTCATCGATGGCGGTCTGGAGGGATGCGTTGGTTTGTTTAAGGGATTCTGTCTCAGCTTTAAGTGATGCATTTTCCTGTCTGATGGCATCCATTTTTGCGATCAGGCCAGTGATTTTTTCTGCTAACAGGTCCAGTTCTGAAATCATAGTTAAGTGTTCCGATTCAAGTTAAGCTTGACGCCACGCAAGCATGGTTGCATGGCATCTTTGGGTTGTGTATATTCTTACCGAGATTTTACCCTTAATGCTAGGGCTGTTCTGAAATTTTTTCATACTTATTACACTTTTTTCAAGACCGCCTGTCTTCCTTGTGGACAGGGCGTTTTCCATAGCTATCATGACTGCATCTTCATCCCCATCCAAGAATCCACCTGTCATCACGATTGACGGCCCAACCGCCTCTGGAAAAGGAACGGTTGCCCAGCGTGTCGCTGAGAGACTGGGGTTCCATTATCTGGATTCCGGCGCGCTTTACCGCCTGACCGCGCTGTCTGTTCTCAGGGCTGGCGTTCCGCTGGATGATGTCGCGGCAATCGCAGGTCTGGCGCAGCATCTGCCGTGTACATTTGAACAGGGCAGGATCCTGCTGGCCGGAGAGGATGTCACGGAGAAGATCCGGGCGGAAGAGATCGGGCTCACCGCTTCACAGGTGGCACCTTATCAGCCTGTCCGGGATGCCCTGAAAAGCCTGCAGATCGGTTTCCGCAAGGCGCCAGGCCTGGTGACGGACGGTCGCGATATGGGGCCGGTTATCTTCCCGGATGCCGATCTGAAAATATTTCTGACCGCAAGCGCCACAGTTCGGGCAGAAAGACGCTATAAACAGTTGTTGGAAAAAGGTTTTACTGCTAATATTGACGTCATGCGCAGGGATTTGGAAGAACGTGATAGACGTGATTCTGAAAGGAAGACATCCCCCTTACTGCCAGCGGCAGATGCGGTGATGCTCGATACATCTGCTCTGAACATCGAAGAATCCGTTCAGGCAGTCCTTGATGCCTACGCAGCGAAAAAGGTTTAATCAGGACATTTCCTGTCCTCATTGGTGCCCGGGAAGATGCAATATCTTGTCCGGGTTTTATAAACTTAACCCCCGGTACGTCTCAAAAGGACACCGGTTTTTCACAAAATAGATATGCCTACTGCATCTGCTCCAGAAATGGAAAGTTTTGCCGCTTTATTTGAAAAATCCCTTGCACGTCACGACATGCGCTCGGGTGAAGTTATCTCCGCTGAAGTTGTCCGTATCGACCACAACTTCGTGGTTGTCAACGCTGGTCTGAAATCTGAAGCTTTCATTCCACTCGAAGAATTCAAGAACGACATCGGTGAAGTTGAAGTCAACGTTGGTGACTTCGTTTCCGTCGCGATCGAATCCCTCGAAAACGGTTTCGGCGACACCATCCTGTCCCGTGACAAAGCTAAACGCCTGGCATCCTGGCTGGCTCTTGAAAAAGCTATGGAAACCGGCGAAATCGTCACCGGTGTTGTCAATGGCAAGGTCAAGGGGGGGCTGACCGTCCTGACCAACGGCATCCGTGCTTTCCTGCCTGGTTCTCTGGTCGACACCCGTCCAGTTAAAGACACCACCCCATACGAAGGCAAGACCCTTGAATTCAAGGTCATCAAGCTTGACCGTAAACGTAACAACGTTGTTCTGTCCCGCCGTGCTGTTGTTGAAGCATCCATGGGCGAAGAACGTGCGAAACTGATGGAAAGCCTGAAGGAAGGCACCATCGTCAACGGTATCGTCAAGAACATCACCGACTACGGCGCATTTATCGACCTGGGCGGTATCGATGGTCTGCTGCACATCACCGATCTGGCATGGCGTCGTGTCCGTCACCCATCCGAAATGCTGACCGTTGGCCAGGAAATCCAGGCTAAGGTCCTGAAATATGATCAGGAAAAGAACCGTGTTTCCCTGGGCGTAAAACAGCTGGGCGACGATCCTTGGACCGGTCTGTCCCGTCGTTATCCTAAGGGCACCCGCCTGTTCGGTAAGGTCACCAACCTGACCGACTACGGTGCATTCGTTGAAGTTGAACAGGGTATCGAAGGTCTGGTTCACGTCTCCGAAATGGATTGGACCAACAAGAACGTTGCACCTAACAAGGTTGTCAAACTGTCTGACGAAGTTGAAGTCATGGTTCTGGAAATCGACGAAGAACGCCGTCGTATCAGCCTGGGTATGAAACAGTGCAAACCAAACCCATGGGAAGAATTCAACGAAACCCACAAGAAGGGTGACAAGGTCAAGGGTTCCATCAAATCCATCACTGACTTTGGTGTCTTCATCGGCCTGCCAGGCAACATCGATGGTCTGGTTCATCTGTCCGACCTGTCTTGGACCGAATCTGGTGAAACCGCTGTTCACAACTACAAGAAAGGCGACGAACTGGAAACAGTTGTCCTCGCTATCGACGTTGACCGTGAACGTGTTTCCCTGGGCGTTAAACAGCTCGAAGGCGACCCATTCAACAAC
>CAVJQJ010000087.1:0-4543 GCA_963651715.1 Anaerovoracaceae bacterium | reverse complement strand
GACAGCATTCCAGAAAAAAAGTCATGTGCACTACCCGCAAAAATGCATCCAAACACAATCCATAGATATGCAGATGTACCGAACTTTGCTCCCATAATCGCCCCAAAAATGGGGCCTAACCCTGCAATATTAAGAAACTGAATCAGAAAAATCCGCCAACCAGGCAATGGAATATAGTCAACACCATCCTGTCTTAAATGCACAGGGGTTTTCCGATTCGGCTTTATACCAAATACTCTTTCAACAATACGGCCATAGAAAAAGTAACCTATGACCAACAACATCATACTGACTGTAAACGAAATCATTTAACTATCTTCTTTCCGCATTCGCGGGAAATCTTCCCTTTTATCTGTCATAAAACAGACAATTCTACACCATCTTCTAAACTGAACGTGACAGCATTCTTCCCAGTGCGTTAACCACGAATGACAGCACCACTAAAGTATTTAATAATGCCTTCCCATGATTTATCCCCATATGTCTGATTGAATCCATCCGCCGGTTGATCTCTGATGGATTCCAACCAGACAGCGGCCTGCTGATTGCCTGTTTTGGCGGCCTTGTTTAACCAAAAAATTGCCATATCCCTGTCTGAACGAACACCCAAACCAATTGCATATATATAGCCAAGCTTTGCCTGTGCATCAACATAGCCATTTCTGGCTGCATGGCTGAACCAGATTGCGCCAGCCGTTACGTCCCGTCTGACAGGACTTGCATTCATATAATTCAGCGCCATATCATACTGAGCCTCAGGTAAGCCATGATGCGCAGCCCGGTCAATCCAGACTTTGGACCACTCTGGATCAGCTTTCATCCCAATTCCTGCCAACGCCATCCTTCCAATCGCATACTCTGCTTCAGGCAGTGACTGCTTTGAGGCCAACACCGCCCATTTCAAAGCTTCTGTGTTATCCCGTCCAGCAATTCCACCGTTGAAATACATTGAGGCCAGCATGAATTGGGCTCTTGCATGCCCATGTTCAGCGGCTCTTCTGAAAAGTTCATAAGCTTTTTTCTGGTCATGAGGATATCCATCCCACTCTGCCAGCATCATGCCCCTGACGTACATTGCACTGGCATTCCCACGACTTGCCGCTTTATCTGCCCAATATATCGATTGTTGAATACTCCGGGGAAATATCTAGCCTTGACCATAAAACAGTGCCAGATAAATTTCAGCTACTGTTCCATTGTCAGTTGCCGCCTGCAGGAGCAACTTCCTAGCGGAAAGTATTTTTTTCTTTTCCAGCAGGTAGGCTGCAAGGTAATACTGTGCAGCAAAACTTTTCTGTTTTGCTGAGGTGCCTAACAATTTCAATGCCTTTTCTTTCTGAGGCACTGATTCTGATCTCTCCAGAATCTTTTTCGCTTCTAGGAATGTTTTGTAAGACGACAGATCACCATTGGAAATTATGCCAGGCATTGAATAATGGCGGGTATGATTTCCTGCATTCTTAATTGAAATTTCCTGCTCATAAAGACCGATGATTTTCTTGAATTCCAGAAGGTATTCCTGCTGGGATTGTATAATGAATGCTTTCCTTTCTCTGTCAGGCTGTCTCAGGAATTCATCCAATTTATTCGTATTGATATAGGCAAAAGAAATCAGGGCAATCGTGGTGCATGCTACGATAATACCAAGAATTAAAAAACCGTACTTTCTGACGAAAGCCATGAAAGTTGCCTTAGTCACCATTCAGAAACCTTATTGGTTTTCTTTCAGTTGACGGCATTCTTTCTCAATCCCTTTGGACGAAACCGCACATAATTTCATCAGCGATTTTTCCAGAAGGCGTTCTGGCTGTTCTTTTACGTCAGCAACTGTCCAGTTTTCAGATAACATCAACCCTTGAAGGTAACCAGCGACAGGGTTCCCAGATGTCGCGGTCTTTTCAATGAATTTCGTCTGCGTCAATATCTTAGACTGGCGCCAAGTCACATATTCATGGCTATTGTTCCCCTCTTCCATAGCGCTCATGTCTTTGACTTCCGGTACATTGTCTATTTGATCAAACATCATCTTGAGCAATTCTTTTTCATGCAAGAAACTAAACGCTTTATGTTTGATTGATGAGACAATCATCTGCTCTGCCTCCTCGCTCTGCCCGATTGAAGCATACAGGAGTGCCAATGGTATCCGTGCATCCTGGTTTCCTGCCTTGATTGCTGAGGAATACCATTTAATCGATTCCTCTATATTCCGAGGTGTTCCCCATCCTTCTGCGTAGAATAGCCCAACCATCAATTGGGCATCAGCATCATTTCTCTGAGCATATCTCCTTGCTTCGGTCATTTTTGCTGTTTCGTTGAAAACCGGGGCATTGCCCCAACCATAAAGCAGGCCCAGAACAGAAAGAATCTGTTCATCAGAATTTTCGAGCAATCCTGACAGCAATTTGACTGCCTCAGAGCGTTTACCTTCAGCCATTTTTTCAAATGCAAGTCTCAGCTGAGCCTGAGCATTACCGTGCTGGGCCAATCTTTCCAGTATTTCAATTGCCTGAGACCTGTCTGTGGCAATGCCTACTCCAGTCAAAAGCATAACTGCATATTGGAATTCAGCTTCTTCAAGATGCTGGTCTGCCGCCAGTTTCATCCATTCCGCAGCAGCTTTTTCATTCTTTGCAAAGGATTCCCATCCCATGCCATACAATTGAGCGACAACAGCCTGTGCCGGCGCATATCCATCCTTTGCTGCTTCCATCAACCATTCCTGCGCCAATTTGATATCCTGCCTGATACCGTTACCAGTTGCCAACAACATTGCCCCAACAGTTTTGGCAACATTGTTCCCATCATCCACTGCATGACCGATGTCTGAGATATTGAGGAAAATGCCGCTGCTTACCGGCGTATTCACATTTTTACCCTGTTTCCTAACTGTACCATCAGACAAATTTTCCTGAAGCTGCCATTTTTCTGCTCCTGTTGCCGCCAATTTCCAAATCTTTGCCAGTTTTCTCTTTTCAGATAATGCTTCTGATTCTTTTTGCCAGATTTTTATCTCATCGGATGTTACAGATTTTCCAATGCCTGAATCCAGTAATCGGATCAGTTCAGCCTGAGCCTGGAGGTTGTTCTGTTTTGCCGCATTTCGCAGCAGTTCCATTGCCTGAGGAATATCCTGGACATCACTGTCAAAAGCTTTCATCGATGCCAATGCAACCTGGGCGGGAGCATAGTTTTCTGACGCAGCCAAGGCAAACCAGAGCTCGGCCTTGATATCATCCGGTAAACATCCGTCTCCCATCGCAAAGCGCAGCCCCTGAATCATCTTGTCTCGGGCATTTCCCTGTTGAGCCAATTGTATCGACTGGTTTGAATCAAGCGTTTTGGATGCATTAATTTCAGACAAGGGAAGGATAAGCATCAATAGAAACGGGATAGTCTTTCTGACAATCTTCAAAAGGGAAATCATTGTTCATTTTTTACTTGGCCACAATCGTTCAAAAGCTTACATGATTTGCGAGAATCATGCAGTTTTTATCTCCCTATACGAAAGAATATGCGCTATCAGTCAATTATTTATGCCTATGCCGTGGTGTGATAATATTCTCATGTTCAAAGAATACTTTTCTCCATTATGTCTGATCAGCCTGAAAATTCGAAAGATGGTAAACGGTCTATAAAGTCCCTGTTTGAGAAATTTGCCGCAGCAATTGCTCCTGAACCAGATTCTCAGTCTGATCTTCTTGACGTCATACATGATGCACACAGCAGAAAACTGATTGACGCAGAATGTCTTTCTATGATTGAAGGCGTCTTCAGGGTCTATCAATCAGCGGTCAGGGACATTATGATTCCTAGGACACGCATGTTGACGATTGATGTCAGCCACCCCGTTGAATCGTGGATTGATGATGTCATTAAATATGGGCATTCACGTTATCCTGCTGTTGATGGTGATCCTGACAAGGTTGTCGGCATTCTTTTTGCGAAAGACCTTATTAAACATTATGAGAATAGACTGCCTGTCCGGGAAATTCTCCGTCCTGCCATTTTTATCCCTGAATCAAAACGGCTGAATGTGCTTCTTGGCGACTTGAAGAACATCAGGAATCATATGGCTATTGTCATCGACGAATTTGGGAGCGTTTCAGGACTGGTGACCATTGAAGATGTCCTTGAGGAAATTGTCGGAGAGATTGTCGATGAATACGAGGACAATGACAATGACAATGACAATGACAATGACAATGACAATGAGATTGTTACTGTTCAGCGTGATGATGGATCAAAAATCTGGCGTTTCCCCGCCACAGCGGAAATGGAAGCATTCAATGAAACTCTGGGTGTTCATCTTGAGGATGACAGGGTCGAAACCATTGGTGGTTTCATCACGACCTATCTTGGATATGTTCCACATATTGGAGAAACCTTTGATCTGGACAATCTTCATTTTGAAGTTATCAAAGCAGATGCCCAGAAAATTTTGACTATTTCTGTCTATCGGTCAATTACCGATAGCAAATAAATTAAATCTGGAACAATCACTGACGTCATTGCTGTAAAAATATACTGGGATACTGTTTATAAT
>CAVJQJ010000086.1:0-5081 GCA_963651715.1 Anaerovoracaceae bacterium | reverse complement strand
GAGCCTTACAGGCGATATGAAGAACCACCGGCTATGCCGGTGGGTAGCTTTTTACCCGTAAAACACACCAGCTTATTTCAGAAATGCACTGATTAAAACCTGCCACATCGTTTCGGGTAATTGATTTCCCCGGGCACCTAAATTGATGATGGGCTGCTCAATAGCGGAATCTTCTTTGCCTGTTTCAATCAGTTCCACAAAATTCGGGTTGGCAAGCACCCCCATTCCGATCGCCACGAACTCAGCCCAACCTGTGTTAAACGCTTCTAACGCCATTTGCGGTGTTGACAATTTACCCACGCCAATCAGGGCGATTCTGCCTTGTGTACGCTCCTGCAGACGTACGTGCATTGCCTGCATACGTGCCTGGGGCACATCGCCACCGCGGCGGATTTTGTTGTAGAAACCTTGTAGTGACATATGCACATACTGAATCGCTTTCTCGCTTAAGGCATCGACCAACGCGAAAGTATCCGCCATGGTAATACCGTTTACACCTGCTTCTTCAGGCGTAAAACGATAGCCGATAATAAAATCAGGGCGGTTGTGTTTTGCTCGAGCGGCAATCACGGCATCGGTCACCATAAGCGAAAAGCGAATACGGTTCTCAAACGTCCCGCCCCATTGGTCTTGACGTTGGTTTGTTTTTTTTGAAACAAACTGTTGGAACAGATAGCTGTTCGCGCCGTGAATTTCCACGCCATCAAAGCCCGCCTGAATGGCTAATTCTGTGGCATTGCCGTAAGCGTTGATAATGTCAAAAATTTCGTTTTCGGTTAATGCTCTCGCATTTCCGACCGCACTTGGCGCGACCACACCTTCGCCATGGGTTGCATCGGGTTCGGCTTCCAGGCCTGCGTGATGGAGCTGTAAAATTGCTGTTGCATCTTGCGCTTTAATGACTTCTGCCCGAACCTTTAAACTGGGTAAATCTGCCGTTGAAATCGCATTTGGCTCGCACCCAAAACCGCGACCGCTCCACGTTACTGCTGTCGCAGCGGCAATAAATAAACCAAAACCTTTTGCACGACTTGCCAGTAAATCCAATTCGTCTTGTGTAACATTGCCTTGCTTATCCGAAGACCAATGCGTCAGTGGTGCGACCGTTAAGCGGTTTTTCACGCTTGTGCCATTGTTGAACGTATAAGATTGAAACAGCGGTGAAAATGATGGGTTCATTGAGTGACTCCTGTTTGGGGTTTCAATTAGTTAAAAAGCATGGAAATGTGCTCATACCTAACGACAAACCGATAAACCCAACGGCCCCCAAAAAAGCCATAAAGCGCATCACCCAACGCCAATCCATTACGTTGCCTGAATAAGTGCTGTCAGGGATATCGATTGCCATTGCCACAGTCAATCCTGTAAACACTGACGCTGCAGCAGATCCTGCTCGTGCTTTGCCAACCAAACGTGCAGCTGTACTGGTTGTGACGGCAGAGATATCAATAAGAAAAGGCATTTGTTACTCGCCATCCTTCTGAATGGACCCAGTGTAAATGCCTTTTAGTGATAAGAAAAATAACAAAAAAAATAGTTGGTATAAATTTATTTATCGTTCTTTTACACCATACTGCAGCAGGATAAACGACCTCACATATTGTAAGCTGGGTGATAATTGACGATATTTATGCCAAACCAGATAAATGGGCGTGCTGATGCTTTCCTGCCTGCTGGTCAGCGTCAGCAAACTGCCGTTCTGCAGCTCTGACGTGCAATGATAATCAGGCAATATCGACCAGCCAAAACCTTGCAGGACAAGCTGCTTAATGGCCCGCATATCTGGCAAAGTAATCATCGCCTGCATAGCTGGCGGATGTCCAAACAGCTTTTGCCATAAGGGCGAAAAATAAGAGAGTTCTTCATCGTAACTGATTACGGGCAGCTGTTTTAACACCTCTTCATTCAGCGTTTTGCCGATTTTGTTTTGCAGGCTTGGGGCAAACACAATGAGCGGAAATTCTTGCGTGAGTTCCATAAATTCATAGTGTTCCATATGCAGACGAGATGCCGCGATGGCGAAATCCACCTGTTGTTCTTCAAGCAGTTGATAAATTTTGGTGCGGTTGCCTGTTTGCAGGCGGAGCGTAAAGCCGTGCGCCGTAAGCGGTGCGAGCATTTGACCATAACCTTGTCCAAGCAGATCCGCAGGCATGACCATATGCACCACACCGCCCACGACTTTACTAAAGCGAAAACTGGTCAGCTTTTGTTCAAGCTGGTCAATACTGCCTGAAATGGAATGTGCCAATTCATCCGCCACATCGGTCGGTACTACGCCCCGAGATTGACGGATAAACAATGGCTTACCAATCAAGGTTTCCAACGCCTGCACCTGCTGGCTCACTGCAGGCTGGGTAATCCCTAATGCGTTAGCCGCTTTAGAAAAAGATTTTTGGCGATAGACTTCCAAAAATGTGCGGAGATGGGCAAGTCTGGACATAAATAGATTTATGGCTAATGGTTTTAAATAGATAAATTTTATTTATTTTTAACCGTTTGCGAAAGCAGAATACTGCCTGAAATGTATTTAATTCATTGATTTTATTTGTGTATTGTTTTTGCGCTCATTTAATCTATAGAAACAGCCATTCTGATTGTCAGACGTTCCCATAAACAGAAAGGCCTTACCCTCGCGGGCAAGGCCTTTTCTTTTCCCCCTGGCTGTCCGGGTGTCCTTTCAGACACGGCGGCATGCTGTCATCAGGCTTGCTCAGGCTGTGTATTCTCCTTGATGCGGCTGATGATCCGGCTACCCAGCACCCAGATCACCAGAGCAGTCACCCCGGCGGCGATCAGCGCCGCACTGAAACTGCCCGTATATTCACGCACCGTACCTAGAATCAATGTCAGCAGGACATTCGCGATATTGGCAATCATGTTCATGAAACCTGCCGCAGTCGCCAGATACATCGGCAACATGATATTGCCCGTCATACTGAAAATCGACCCGTAGTTACAGCCACCCAGCACCGCCAGCGCAAAGCCGACTGCCAGACCGATATACACATTGCCGATCAGCCCCAGTGCAATATACAGGATGCCGATCAGCAGCACCGAGATACTGATGATCCAGTTCTTTGAGAACCATTTCAGCAGCGTGCTCCCGCTTGCACGGCTCAACGTCCCCAGCAGCAGGACCGCCCCCGTTGCCAGACTCCATGCCACAGCCGTGCTGTGACCATGCAGATCCGCCAGAATCGAAGGCAGCCACTGTCCCAGATTGTTCAGCGTGCCATAAGAGAAACCATGGAAAATCCCCAGCGTCCAAATCGGTATCGAAGTCGCCGCCGCCTTCAGCGCAGTAATCAGCTTCGAGGCACCGCCACCACTGGAAGAACCCGTCTGATGCACCTTCGCAGGCAGCAGACGCGACAGTACAATTGCCACCACCGACAGCGTCGCAGGGATGATATAAGAGAACTGCCAGGCGTTATCGCCCAGATGTGGCAGCGTCACAAACGGCAGCATCGTGCCCAGACAGAACGCCGCCCCCTGGATACCCTGTGCCTGAGCCACCTTGTCAGGCGGTGCTTGCATCCCGATCATCTTCACCCCGATCAGGAACAGCGAGCCTGAACTCAGCCCCGCCAGAAACCGCAGTCCCGTCGCCAGCATCATATTGTCCGGTGCCACAAACGGCATCACATTCGCAAAGAACGCAATCGCAATCGCAATCAGGAACCCCTTGTAAGCCCCGATCTTATCCAGAATCAGCCCGGCAGGCAGTTGCACAAAACTGTGTGCCCACAGCAGACCACTCAGAAACAGAGAAAGCCCCGCATAACCCACCCCGAACAGCGACATGAACTGCGTGCTCAGTGGTGCGACACTCATGAAAAAATATCCCGAACACAGACAGATCAGTGCGGGAAACCAGACAATAGCAAACATAAACGCAACAGAAAAACAGTTTTCAATCGATAGGCCAGACATCCAGTAGCATGATTTCGCTGCCCAAAAGCCCATTAAAAACAGCAGAGTATAACCACTCTGCTGTGAGAAGAAAAATACTTTTTAGCTCAGGAAAAATAGCCTGTGCCTATAAATCACCTTAATCCTGACCGGGACCGTGATTGAACTTGTACCCCTTGCCAATCGCATAGAACTGACCGCCAGCCACATAATGCACCGTCTGCAGTTCGTCAGGAGCCTGGTCAAACAGCCAATGACCATTGAACACCCGGTCATCACTGTAAGCCCCGACAATCTCGCCCATGAAAAGATCGTTCTTTTCCTGATACGCTTCATCGGGCATCACCTTGCAGACAATCCAGCCGGCACAGCCCTCAACCAGTGGCAGGTCAAATGCTTCCGGATAGAAAAAACTGATGTTGGCATTCTTGTCCGGTTCAGCCCCCAGACTGTGCTCTCCCGCATACAGCACCAGTTCCATCTGGCTGACCGTTGGAATCTGGACCACGAAATAACCGCTTTTCTCGACCAGCGTCCGGGTAAACGCCTGCTTGCCGATATACGCCATCATCTTGTTGGGGCCACCGATGCCCACCCAAGCGGTCGCCATCACATTCTCAACGCCGTCATGTTTGGCAGAGATCGGAGTTGTAGGGCCGACCTGCAGCAGTCGGTAAGCCTTGGCGGTATCGATTGGAATGACTGCCATGATGTTTCCTTCACTAAACAGAGATTGATTCAGCTTTTCTCAGGACTGCGCCATGGAAAGCACCTGTACCGATACTACCATCAATCGTATCGCCATCATTTCGAAAAAACTTGAACTGACCGTGAAGAAAGCGCATGCCCCGCATAGGAAAAATTCCGCATATCGCATACTCCAGATGTTGCTTTCACGTACAAACTGCAGGGAGGTTTTCAAAAAAACAAATTCTTACAAAAACTGGCAAATTTCACTGGCATAATGATTACAGTGTCTTAAATTGGTCCACAAGCCAGAAAAGAAGGGGTGCAGCATGTTTGCAGCAATCGATCTTGGTTCCAACAGTTTCCGCTCACATATTGGCAACGTCGTCGACGGTCACATCTCTATCATCCAGAGCGTGCGCGAATCCAACCGCATGGCAGGGGGGCTTGACGAGAACAACAACCTTACCCCGGAAGCC
>CAVJQJ010000085.1:0-2501 GCA_963651715.1 Anaerovoracaceae bacterium | reverse complement strand
TCGTTGTCGCGAATATCCTGGCAGGTCCTCTGCAGACGCTGGTACCTGTCTTGACCTCGCGTATCGCACCAAACGGTTATATGATATTGTCTGGTATCCTGGAAAGTCAGGCTGACGATGTCATCGCGGCCTACGCTCCTCATATTCAACTGTCTGTCTGGCGAAAACTCGACGGTTGGGTCGCTTTGGCCGGACAGCTTAAATCCTAACAGCATCAGGTATGACATTCGCAACACGTTGCCCTCAGTGCAAAACCGTCTTTCAAGTCGAGGACAAAATACTGGCACTCCGCTCGGGCCTTGTCCGTTGCGGGGTCTGCCAGACGCCGTTCAACGGTATCCAGAATCTGCTTGGGCGTATCGCCCCTCAGCAGGAAACTCCCGTTGAGCCCCCTGTTGAAACACCGACTATTGAACAGCCGACCCCAGCCATACAGACACCTGCACCGGCGACACCTGTGACAGCAGTCCCTACAGCAGCGGCTCCTGCAACCATTGCTGCTACTGCAACTGAACCGGTGATGGCTGCTGTTGACGACATATCATCCACAGCACCTGCCGGCGCAACAACCAATGAGCCAGTCCTCTCGGACAACGAACGCGCCCTTCAGGAAGCCTTTGACAGACAACTGGCCTCTTTCAGTCTGGATTTGGATAATCCAGAACCTGCTAAAACTGTTGCCGCTCCTGATGCAGACCAGAAGACCGAACCGACGCTGACCAATAATCCTGTTGATCCAACACCAGCGCCTGCTGTCGAGGTTCCAGAAACCGATGACCCTGCCACCCAGAAAAAGAAAGGGCATCCTGTTCTCTGGCTCATTGGCTGCCTAATCCTGATTGTGGTCCTCTGCCTGCAGGGCATCTATTTCTATTCCAAGGATATTGTCGAGACGGCTCCTGATCTCGAAGAACCTGTCGAAGCAGTCTGCGATATGCTTTCCTGCCCAGTTGAACAGGCTGAGGCACCTGTGACAAAACCCGCTTTCAATATCACCGACACCAAGCGGTCTGCTGATAAAGAAAAAGCCAACACCGTCATCCTGTCCGCAGTGCTGACCAACACCAGCAAAGAACAGCAGCCACTGCCAACACTGGCGATTGAACTGACCGACAAAGATGGCAAGGTTCTGGCAAGACGGCCTGTCACCCCTCAGGACTATGACGCTCCGGATGACCTGATTGCCAAAGGACTGGCTCCATCCCAGTCCACACCGGTCTCCATCCATTTTGAACACAGCCAATCATCTGCAGTCAGTAGCCGGCTTGTGGTCTCTGATTCATCCAAGAAATAAACACTTATGACAACGCTTATCTGTGGCTCTATCGCCTATGACACCCTGATGACAAACCCTGGCAGTTTTTCCGATGCCATCCTGCCGGACCAGTTGGACAAGATCAACGTCTGCTTCCTGATTCCTGAAATGAAACGGGAGTTCGGCTGCACCGGTGGCAACATCGCCTACAACATGAAACTGCTTGGCGATGACCCTGCCGTCATGGCAACCATCGGCATGGACGGTGGCCCTTACATGGAACACTTCACCAAACTGGGCATCAACACCAAGTACATCACCACCATTGCTGACAGTTATACCGCCCAGTGCTTTGCGACTTCCGATGTGAACCATAACCAGATCATGTCTTTCCATCCGGGAGCAATGGGTTTCTCCCATCAAAACAAAGTCCTTTCCGCCAAGGATGACAACATCAAGCTGGCGATTGTCTCCCCAGACGGAAAAGACGGTATGATCCAGCACGCAGAAGACTGCGCGAAACTCGACATTCCTTTCATCTTTGACCCTGGTCAGGGCCTGATGATGTTCAGCCAGAATGAACTGCACCGCTTCATCGACATCGCACACTATATCATCGTAAACGACTACGAATCCGAAGTACTTGCGAAGAACAGTGGCCTGACAAACGATGAAATCGCCAAGAAGGTTGATGCCTACATCATCACACGTGGAGCCAAGGGGGCGGAAATCCATCAGGGCGGCAAAACCATCGAAGTGCCACCAATCCAGGTTTCTCAGGCACTGGATCCAACTGGCTGTGGCGATGCGTTCCGCGCTGGCCTGATGTATGGCATGACCCATGGCATGGATATGAAGACAGCCGGCTGTCTCGGCTCCCTGATGGGTGGCATCAAGATTGAAAAGATGGGAGCCCAGAACCATCAGCCTTCCCAGTCGGATATCGAAGCCCGCTTCAAGGATTCCTTCGGCTTTTCTCTGCGGTAATCCGTCACTGCGACTTTTTCTGATACGGCACATCAACCCGATGTGCCGTATTTTTTTGATAAGCTATCCCTCTCCTCCATCTCGAGCAGATATTTGAGAACTTCGCGGAGGTCTTTCTTTTTGCACTTTGACTCTCCAGCCGCAATGCCTCCCTTTCTGCCATTCTCTCGGGCTGAAAGGAAGGTTTAGGTTGTCTGGATTAGACATAAAAAGCTACCCACCGGCATAGCCGGTGGTTCTTCATATCGCCTGTAAGGCT
>CAVJQJ010000084.1:0-3902 GCA_963651715.1 Anaerovoracaceae bacterium | reverse complement strand
GCATCTACCAGGGGGAAATGCTTGAAGACCTGACCGAGGAAGACGTCTTCAACCGGTTGCTGGAGCAGGAAAACAAACCGGAAGACGAGCGGGCAGAATTGAGGACGCTCTATCAGGAAATCCTGCAGACCGTCCGTCAGCAGCCTGAAGATGTCAAAGCCGCTGAAACTGAAAAAGCCTGATCAACCCAAACCAGAGAGCAGATCATCCATGAGAATTCTGAACCTCAGATTTAAGAACATCAACTCCCTCAAGGGAGACTGGGAAATCGACTTCACCGACAATGCCTATGCCGCATCGGGGCTTTTCGCGATTACAGGACCGACTGGTGCAGGCAAAAGCACCATCCTCGATGCCATCAGCCTGGCGCTTTACGGTCGGACACCACGTTTGGAAAACGTGTCAGCAGGCGAAAACGAACTGATGTCCCGTCATACAGGGGAATGCAGTGCTGAAGTGATGTTTGAGAATCAGAAAGGGCGGTTCATTTGCCGTTGGTATCAGCATCGGGCACGGACGAAAGCCGATGGCAGACTCCAGACCCCCCGTCATGAAATCACCAATGTGGCAGATGGCAGGCCAATGACGGAAAAAATGAAAGAAACCGTCCAGAAAGTCATTGAAATCACGGGCATGGACTTCAATCAGTTCACCCGTTCTGTCCTGCTGGCACAAGGCGAATTCTCCAAATTCCTGAAAGCCAAGACTGATGACCGGTCTGCAATGCTTGAGAAAATCACCGGCACAGCCATCTACAGCGATATTTCCATAGCCGTCCATGAACGCCATCGTGCTGAAAATGAAAAACTGGAAAAACTCAAGGCGGCTATGGATGGTATCACACTGCTGACGGAAGAAGAGAGGCAGAAACTGTTTCAGGACAGGTCAGCTTTTGAGGCTAGACAGCAGGAACTCAAGCCGCAGATAGGATCCATACAGACAGCCATCACAGGGTTGGAAACAATCGAGCGTCTGACCGAAGAACTGGGGGACATCGCTCAGGCAAAACAGACACTGACCCAGCAGGTGGCGGATTTTGCACCTCAGAAGGCCCAGCTGGATTGGGCGGTGAAAGCCGAAACATTATCCGCAGAATTTGCGACACTGGAGTCCGTCCGTAAACAGTATCAGGGCTTCATTGACCAGCTCAAGAAACTGGAAAATGCGCTCCCTGATCTGCAGACCGCAGAACAGACAGCCAAACAGACAGCTGAAACCGCTCAGACCGCAGTCACACAGGCGAAAGACACACAGCAGGCGGGGAGTCAGGCGATTACCCAGATGCGTCTGCTGGATCAGAAAATTGCAGGATTGAGCAAAGGCGTCGAAACGTGCAGAGATGACCTGAAAACCCTGCAGGAGAAACAGGCTGAGGCAAACACAAAACAGTCTGAAAAACAGGCCAAGCAGGCACAGAAAACATCCGAAATCACCACCAACACCCAGTGGCTGGAAGAACATCGTGCCGATGAATGGCTGGTTGCCCACTTCGAAGCCGTCAGACAGCAGTTGGAGGGCCTGGCAGATCAGGCAAAAACCATTAAAGACAGCCAGTCTGTAGCCGTTCAGGCGGGTGAAGCGGTTGAAACCACCGAAGCCGCCTGGAAAAAAGCGCAGGGAGCAACGGCATCCAAACAGACAGAAGCAGAGACCATAACGGCCCGGATGGCTGAAAACCAGAAAGCGGTTGTCGATCTCCTGAATGGTCAGGAAAAAACAGCCTATGAACACCGCCTTAACGAACTCCAGACATCGCAGAACATGGCAAAAGTGGTTGCCAGCCTGACAGACCATCGGGCCCGGTTGAAAGACGGCGAACCATGTCCCTGCTGTGGGGCGACAGAACACCCATTCGCACAGGGCAATCTGCCAAAACCAGACCAGTACGATGCGGATATTTCCCGCCTGACAGCACTGCTGTCAGCATATGACCGCTTCCAAGGCGAAATCAGTCGGTTACAGCAGAAAGCAGTGCCTGCACAGAATGCACTGACAGAAGCCAAGCTGTCAGAAGCGCAGTCAAAATCTGAGTATGAACAGGCAGCGGCGAAGCTGGCAGACGCAGAACAGGCCGTGAAAGACCATCAGACAGCCTATGCAGGCCAGAAGGCCACCATCATCCAGCATTTGGCACCATTGGGCATTTCAGGAATTCCTGAAAATCCGCAGACACTCGTCCGTCAGCTGGAAAAACGGTTGAAAGACTGGAACACCCATCAGAACAGTAAAGCCATGCTTGAACAGCAGCTCAGTCAGATCAACACAGAGCTGAGCGGACTGAAAGCCTCAGTATCGGCTGCGGACGAAGCCGTCAAGACGGCTGCCCAGAAACTGGGTGAAGAAAAGACCGTCCTGAAGACCGAACAGGACAAACGGAAAGCGCAGTACGGAGACAGGAATCCAGATACAGAAGAACAGCGTCTGGCTGAAGCCGTTAAAAATGCGGAATCCGAAGCGATTAAAGCAAAAGAAACGCATGACAGAACAGTGACGGAACTGAACGCCAATAAAACCCAACAGGAATCCTTGATTGGTCAGCGGGATCAAGCATGGTCAGAGCGTGAACAGAAACAGCAGGCATTCAATCAGCTGCTGGCTGAAAAGGGCTTCGCGGATGAACAGGCTTGGAAGGATATCTGCCTGCCGGAAACGGAACGTCTGGCACTGCAGACAGCATCAGACACACTGTCCAAACGTCAGATTGAACTGGATACCCAACAGAAATCCAAGCAATCAGAACTCACCGAGGTACAGGCGGCCCATACCGCAACCGAACCCTTGGAAACCCTCCGTCAGAAAAAGAACACGATGGAAGTTGAAAATACCGGACTGACCGAAAAACTGGCGGAGATCCGGACGAGACTCAAGGCTGATGATGAGTGTCGGCAGAGCGCTGAGGAACAGCAGCGGAAAGTCGATGCCCAGCAGGCAGTCACGGTGGGCTGGGATAAACTGCGGGTATTGATTGGATCGGCGGACGGCAAGAAATTCCGGAACTTCGCACAGGGCCTCACCTTTGAGATCATGGTCAACCATGCCAACCAGCAGCTCATTGAGATGAACGGCAGATATCTGCTCCAGCGTGACAGGGAGGAGCCTCTCAACCTCTGCGTCCAGGACAACTGGCAGGGAGGGGAAATCCGCTCTGTTACTAACCTGTCGGGTGGGGAAAGCTTCATCATCAGTCTGGCATTGGCGCTTGGCTTATCCAAGATGGCAAGCCGGAACACCCGCATCGATTCATTCTTCCTGGATGAAGGTTTCGGCACCCTTGATGAAGAAACCCTGAACACCGCCATCGAGACACTCTCAGGCCTACACGAAGAAGGCAAACTCATTGGCGTCATCTCCCATATTCCGCTGGTCAAGGAGCGGATTGCCACCCAGATTGAAGTCATCAAAGGCAAAGGCGGCGTCAGCCATCTCAAAGGGCCAGGCATCGCTTTCAGCTAGCGGGAAGCCGATACCACAGCCTGATGCCTGAAAGTCAGGAAACAAAACACCAGTGCCGAGAGGGTTGAATCTTGGTGCCGGTGTTTTTTATCAATTGTTGTTCAATGCGGGATAAGTATTCTAGTAGAGAATGTGTAACAAAAAACAGACGTTTTGATCACTCAACGGCGACTGATAACAGGATTTTTTGCGAAAAAGAACGGTCTGAATCGTTTCACATTGTTTCGTCCCCTTTTTTAGGATTAAGATTGTCTTATAGTCATGTTATAAGCAAAAGTCTGCATATATCAAGTCGGTAAAAAACACCGTATTGTAGGCCCCGATACCAAAGAGGTGGAATGATGAACCGCGCCTATAAAATCATTTTCAGCAAAGCAAAAGGGATGTTCGTTGTTGTCAGCGAACTGGTGAAATCCGTCAGCACCCGTAAAAAATCCACGCTGGTCACT
>CAVJQJ010000083.1:4736-5764 GCA_963651715.1 Anaerovoracaceae bacterium | reverse complement strand
ACAGAGCCTTACAGGCGATATGAAGAACCACCGGCTATGCCGGTGGGTAGCTTTTCAGTTTCTGTTCTTATCCTGTCCGCAGAGATGTTGCTTGACTGGCACAGAAAGCCTCTCACGTTGATTTTTTCATGGATGCTATGCAATGGCATGTCACGGTTTCGGTTTTAAGTGGTTGTCGTTCTGTGCTAAAGTAGACAGGTTTTAGAGAAGTCTCTTGTCCGCACGTTGTGGGTGTGGAGAGTGAAGAGGCGGCCCAGATGAGCGGAATCACTGGGCTTGATTTCATTTGGAGATAAATAATGGTTTCAGTTCGGCTTCCCGACGGATCAAAACGGGAATTTGAAGGTCCTGTCACAGTTGCACAGGTCGCAGCATCAATCGGCACCAGTCTTGCAAAGGCTGCGGTTGTCGGCAAGGTGGATGGTAAGTTGGTCGATACTTCTTACCTGATTGAAAAAGATGTCGATCTCTCCATCGTGACAGAACGCGATGCGGAAGGTGTTGATGTTATCCGCCATTCCACTGCCCATTTGTTGGCGTATGCGGTGAAGGAGCTGTTCCCTGATGCGCAGGTGACCATCGGGCCAGTCATTGAAAACGGTTTCTACTACGACTTTGCCTATAAGCGTCCATTCACGCCAGAAGATCTTGAGTCGATTGAAAAACGGATGACCGAACTGGCACGCAAGAACGAAACAGTGACCCGTCGTGTGGTTTCCCGCGATGAAGCGGTTGAATACTTCAAGTCTATCGGGGAAGTCTATAAGACCGAACTGGTTGCCGCGATTCCGGAAGATCAGGAAGTTTCCCTGTATACCAGTGGCAGCTTCACCGACCTCTGCCGAGGCCCTCATGTACCGGCAAACGGCAAGCTCAAGGTGTTCAAGCTGATGCGTGTTGCCGGTGCTTACTGGCGTGGTGACTCCAAGAATGAAATGCTGCAGCGTATCTACGGTACTGCCTGGTCCAAGAAAGAAGATCAGGAAGCTTATCTGCATATGCTGGAAGAAGCTGAGAAACGTGACCAT
>CAVJQJ010000083.1:0-4726 GCA_963651715.1 Anaerovoracaceae bacterium | reverse complement strand
AGCTGGACCTGTTCCATTTCCAGGATGAGGCGCCAGGCCTGATTTTCTGGCATGCGAAAGGCTGGACAATCTGGCAGCAGGTTGAGCAGTACATGCGCCGTGTCTATCAGGAAAACGGCTACAACGAAGTCAAGGCACCACAGATTCTCGACCGTACCCTGTGGGAAAAATCCGGTCACTGGGCGAACTACAAGGAAAACATGTTCACCACGGAATCTGAAAACCGTATCTATGCCATCAAGCCAATGAACTGTCCTGGTCACGTTCAGATTTACCGTTCCGGTCTGCATTCCTACCGTGAACTGCCATTGCGTTATGGTGAATTCGGTCAGTGTCACCGTAATGAACCATCTGGTTCCCTGCACGGTATGATGCGTGTCCGTGGCTTCACTCAGGATGACGGCCATATTTTCTGTACTGAAGATCAGATTCTCGGTGAATGCGTTGCATTCACTGAACTGCTGAAGAAGGTCTATAAGGACTTCGGCTTCACCGACATCATCTATAAGGTCGCAACCCGTCCTGAAAAACGTGTCGGCTCAGACGAAATCTGGGATAAGGCTGAACATGCACTGATTGAATCCCTGGAACGTTCTGGCGCGGAATATGAAATCTCCCCGGGGGATGGTGCATTCTATGGTCCTAAGATTGAATACACCCTGAAAGACGCAATCGGCCGTATGTGGCAGTGCGGTACCATTCAGGTCGATTTCTCCATGCCAACCCGTCTGGGTGCAGAGTATGTCGCTGAAGACAACACCCGCAAGATTCCTGTCATGATCCACCGTGCAATCCTGGGTTCCCTGGAACGTTTCATCGGTATCCTGATTGAAAACCATGCCGGTGCAATGCCAATGTGGCTGGCACCTGTCCATGCGGTTGTCATGAATATTTCCGATGCTCAGGCTGATTATGTCGGCAGTGTTGTTCAAACGCTGAAAAAAGCTGGTTTCAGGGTTGAAAGCGATTTGCGCAACGAAAAAATTAACTATAAAATACGCGAGCATTCCGTAAACAGAATCCCTTATATGCTGGTCGTCGGCGATAAGGAAAAGAGTGCCAACACAGTCGCTGTCCGGGCAAGAGGTGGTCAGAACCTCGGTGTGATGACGGTTGACGAACTGATCGCCCGTATGAGCGAAGAAGTCAACGAAAAGAAATAAGCCCGTTGGAAACAGCTAGAAGTTAAGAGGTCACAAGATAGCTACCGAAAAGAATTATCGCATCAACGGCGAGATCACCGCTCAGGAGGTCCGCCTGATTGGTGTGGACAATGAGCAGATTGGTGTCGTAACCCTGCGTGAAGCGTTCAAGATGGCTGAAGAGGCTGATGTCGATGTTGTGGAAATGTCCCCAACATCTAGGCCGCCTGTCTGCCGCCTGATGGATTACGGCAAATTCAGATATGCCCAGCAGAAAAAGGCGCATGAAGCCAAGCAGAAGCAGAAAGTGGTTTCCGTCAAGGAAGTCAAGTTCCGCCCAGGTACCGATGAAGGGGATTACAACATCAAGCTCCGCAATCTGGTCAAGTTCTTGGGTGATGGCGACAAGTGCAAGGTGACCCTGCGTTTCCGTGGCCGTGAAATGGCGCATCAGGACATCGGTTTCCGGATGCTTGAACGGCTCAAGGCAGATCTGGAGGAATATGGCCAGGTCGAGCAGTTTCCGAAGATGGAAGGCCGTCAGATGGTGATGGTCCTTGCACCGAAGAAAAAGAAGTAAAGAATCTGTTCCCGGTGCATCCGCGGCGGGATGGACACAGTGGCAACACTGTAAAACAAGTGAGAGCAGGCATCTAAAGCGTCACAAAGGTGTGGCCACCTGCAATCATGTTAAAGGAGCTGTCTGAGAAAGACAGAAAAAACTATGCCAAAAATGAAAACAAAGAGCAGCGCGAAAAAACGTTTTCGCGTCCGTCCAGGTGGCACCATCAAGAGTGCACAGGCATTCAAACGCCATATCCTGACCAAGAAAACCACCAAAGCTAAACGTCAGCTCCGCGGTACCGTCAACGTCAACGCAAGTGATGTTGCATCCGTACTCCGCATGATGCCTAGCGCATGATCCATTAACGCGAACAACAAGGAAAGAATATGTCCCGAGTAAAACGTGGGGTCACTGCACGGGCCCGTCATAAGAAAGTTCTGAACGAAGCAAAAGGCTTCCGTGGCCGTCGTGGTTCAGTATATCGTGTAGCAAAAGAAGCAGTCATGAAGGCAGGTCAGTATGCCTACCGTGACCGCCGTGCTAAAAAACGTGTATTCCGCGCACTGTGGATTGCCCGTATCAACGCTGCAACCCGTGAACTGGGTGTCAGCTACAGCGTATTTATGAACGGTCTGAAAAAAGCAGCCATCGAACTGGACCGTAAGGTTCTGGCAGACATGGCAGTCTTTGACAAGCCTGCTTTCGCTGCACTCGTTAATCGGGTCAAGGCAGCTGTCGCAGCCTGATAATCAAGCAGTATGCACAGATCGAAGCGGGGCAAGGGATTGCTTGTCCCGCTTTTTTATTTATCCGTTGTCAGACAGGAAAAAACGGCATGGATTCATTAGAACAGTTGATTGATTCCGCTAAATTGGATTTTCAGGCGGCACCCGATGCGGTCTCCCTTGAAAATGCCAAGGCAAAATATCTCGGTAAGACTGGGCTGATTACCGCCCAGATGAAACAGCTTGGCAAGATGCAACCAGAAGAACGCAGGGCGCGTGGTGCTGTCATCAATGCGGCAAAAGGACAGATTGAAAATGCACTGAATGCACGGCGTCAGGAGATTGCCAATGCAAAACTGCAGGAAAAGCTCAATACCGAGGCAATCGATGTCACCCTGCCAGGACGCGGCAGAGGCAAGGGAGGTATTCATCCCGTCATGCGTACATGGGAACGCATTGAAAGAATTTTCGGTTCGATCGGTTTCGATGTGGCGGATGGTCCAGAAATCGAAAACGATTGGACAAACTTCACTGCATTGAACAGCCCTGAGAACCATCCAGCGCGTTCCATGCAGGATACTTTTTACATTGAAGGCAATGACACTCAGGGCAAGCCGCTCCTGCTGCGTACCCATACCAGCCCAATGCAGGTCCGCTATGCACGTTCGCACGACATGCCGGTCAAGGTCATTGCCCCAGGCCGCACCTACCGTGTTGACAGTGATGCGACCCACTCACCGATGTTCCATCAGGTTGAAGGCCTGTGGATCGACACAGACATCAGCTTTGCTGACCTGAAGGGCGTTTATCTGAACTTCATCCAGGCGTTCTTTGAAACCGACAATGTTCAGATCCGTTTCCGCCCATCTTACTTCCCATTCACGGAACCATCTGCTGAAATCGATATCGCCTTTGGTTCCGGTCCACTGAAAGGACGCTGGCTTGAGGTTTCCGGCTGCGGTCAGGTTCATCCAAACGTCCTCAAGAACATGGGAATCAATTCAGAAAAATATACCGGGTTTGCCTTTGGCTCAGGCCTTGAACGCCTGACCATGCTCCGCTATGGCATCAATGACCTGAGACTGTTCTATGAAGGAGACCTGCGTTTCCTCAAACAGTTCAACTGATCGGGTCTCCCGTCAATCGATAGTAATAGAAACGAATATTGGATTTGAAAGAAGATCATGCAATTTTCTGAAAACTGGCTCAGGACAATCGTTGATCCTAAACTGACAACTGAAGAACTGTCCCATCTGATGACAATGTCCGGCATGGAAGTCGAAGAAGTTGTTCCTGCCGCAAAACCTTTTTCCAAGATTGTCGTTGCCCGCGTGCTTGAAGTCGCAGACCATCCAAATGCAGATAAGCTGCACGTCTGCAAGGTCGATGTAGGTACCGGTGAACCACTGGAAATCGTCTGTGGCGCACCGAATGTCCGCCCAGGCATGACAACAGGCTGCGCACTGATTGGCGCTTCCCTGCCACCAGGAGAAGATGGCAAGGCTTTCTCCATCAAGAAGAGCAAGCTCCGTGGTGTTGTTTCCAACGGGATGCTCTGTTCCCTGCGTGAACTGCAGCTCTCCGATGACCACAGCGGCATCATGGATCTGCCTGAAGATGCGCCTGTCGGCACTGACCTCCGCGATTACCTTGAGCTCGAAGACAGCATCTTCGATATCAAACTGACACCAAACAAGGCAGACTGCCTGTCCCTGCTGGGGGTTGCTCGCGAAGTCTCTGCATTAACCGGTGAACCAATGTCTTTCCCGGTTACGGCACCGGCTACTGTCACCTGTGATGACCGCCATGAAGTCAAGATTAAAGCCAGCGATTTCTGCGGACGCTTCACCAGCCGTGTCATCCGTAACATCAATGCGAAAGCACCGACACCTGAATGGATGAAACAGCGTCTGGAAAGAAGCGGACAGCGTTCCATTTCCGCA
This sequence comes from Anaerovoracaceae bacterium, assembly GCA_963651715.1. Classification (GTDB taxonomy): domain Bacteria; phylum Pseudomonadota; class Gammaproteobacteria; order Burkholderiales; family Burkholderiaceae_D; genus Oxalobacter. Next base: position 351 of record CAVJQJ010000083.1, on the reverse strand, counting down.
CTGGTCGATATCTCCAACTATGTCATGCTTGAATATGGTCAGCCGAACCATTTCTATGACCTCGGCAAGATCAATGGTGGTTTTACCCTGCGTTGGGGCAAAGCTGGCGAAAAGGCATCCCTGTTGAATGACCAGACCGTCGATGTCGATGACTGGATTGGCGTGATCCAGGATGATGACGGTATTGTCGCGCTTGGCGGTGTCATGGGCGGTGACCGCACATCCATCTCCCTGGATACCACTGATATCCTGCTGGAATCCGCATTTTTCTGGCCAGATGCAATCCGTGGCAGAACCCGTCGCTACAACTTCACCACCGAAGCGGCACACCGTTTTGAACGTGGTGTCGAC
>CAVJQJ010000082.1:0-2688 GCA_963651715.1 Anaerovoracaceae bacterium | reverse complement strand
GAACTACAAGCACTCGCTGAAAAATGATTTTGTCAAAGAGATGAAACCACCAGAAGAAGAAATATCTGACGAATATTTTCTGAGAGTCGCTCACGATATTGTAGAATTGGGCCAGACCCAATTCGGTTCGGATGAACCCACCATAGAGCAGATTGCATCTCTGGCAACGATTATTTAAACAGAAATGCCCTGTCCGTCAGGATCAGGGCATTTAAATTTTCTGTAACTATTTCTTTTATCGGGAGAGATTTTCTTCCGATTCTTTTGCTACGGTTTTTTCCGCATCCATAGTAAGTTTATTTTTCTCAACAATCTGTTGAATCTGCTCATCGTTTTGTTCCCAACCGCCGCCAAGCGCAAGGAATATGGTGATCTGGTCATCTGCCAGTTGTGCACTGGATGCCGCATAAGCAGCTTCCGCAAGCACATAGGTCCTTTCCGCATCCAGTTTTGAGAGGAAATCAATGCGGCCATGCTTATACAGGCGGGTGGTCTGGGAACTTGCCAAGGCACTCTGATCGCGCGCCGATTTCAGGGACGCATTACGTTCTAGTTCCCGCGCATAGGTCGTCAATGAACTTTCAGTTTCCCGTAGCGCATTTAAAACAGTGGCATCAAAACGAGCGTAAGCCGCCTGAGTATCAGCTTCTGCTTCTTTGATACGGGCTCTTGCGGTACCAGTATCAGGAATAGTCCAAGTAATCAGCGGACCAAACCCCCAGCGATAAGCATTGGTTTCTCCAAAATCGGTCAGACGGGCCGTAATCCCGCCGGAAAGTCCCAGATTGATACTAGGGTACAGATCCGCTGTTGCGACACCAATCTTGGCATTGGCAGCGGCAAGGTTCCGTTCAGCCTGCCGGATATCCGGACGGCGACGGATTAATTCCGCGCCATCCCCAATAGGAATCGGCTGTTTCAATTGCGGAATCCGGCTGCATTGTCCGACCTTGCTGACCAATGCGGTTGGTACTTCACCTGTCAGTACGGAAAGCCGGTAAAGCGCCAGCCGTTGCTGTGCCTGCAAAGGCGGGACTGTGGCATTCATTGCGTCATACTGAGCCGCCACACGGGCAACTTCAATTACGTTTGAACGCCCGGCCTGTGCCAACTGCTGGGTAGTTCGATGAAAATCTTTCAACAGACTGACTGACTGCTGAGCAATCTTGATACGGTATGCTGAAGAACAGGCATCAGCATAGGCTTTGGCAGTATCTGCCGCAACGGTGATCTGTGCCAGGTCATAGGCTGCCTGCGCTGCTTCAGCGGAAGCGCTCGCGGATTCAATGCCACGGGTGATCTTGCCAAACAAATCCAACTGATAGGAAATATTGATGCCGGTGTCACCGGTCCATTTATCAGCGTAACGGTGCGGCACCCCATCTGCCGCCGCAGAGGAACGGCCGAATTTCGGCTGCGCTGACAGATCAACCTGGGGGATCCGGCCCATTTCTACTTCTTCCAGTACGGCACGTGAACGGGCGAGATTGGCAGCGGCGACCCGCAGATCTGTATTTTCCGCCAGTGCCTTTTCAATCAGGCTGTTTAACATCGGATCGTCATACAGCCGCCACCAATGATCAGGCAGGGGATTCTGGGAGAATGCTTTGTTCTGACCAGATTCGAACGGCTCAACGGTCTTGGCTTTGTTAACCACCGCATCATCCGGAATCTTGTAGTCAGGCCCTACTGTGACACAGCCAGCAAGGGCAAGACTGCTCAAAGCTGCCAGCAGAGCGGAAATCAATCTGTTCTTACGCATGATCCTATCCTTTTATTTTGCCTGCTGATTATCGGAAGAATCTTCTGAAGGAAGGATTTCCACTGTAACAGTCTGTCCGGAAATCAGTTTGACATCTTCCGGCAGGTTGTCAAAGTCAACACGGACAGGAATACGCTGAACAAGACGAACCCAGTTAAATGCCGGATTGATGTTCTGCATCAGTCTGCCGCCTGTTGTTCTTTCGCGATCTTCGATACCACGAGAGACGCTGTTAACGTGACCTTCATAGACTTTATCATCAGCCATCAGTTTGATTTTTGCCTTGTTGCCAACATGGATACTTGGCAGTTTGGTTTCTTCGAAGTAACCTTCGACATAGTATGAATGTGAATCAACCACAGCCATGACAGGTTTACTTGCTGTCACGTAAGAGCCTTCTCTTAAATCAAGATTGGTGACAATCCCGTCAACTGTCGCAATGACACGGGAACGGTCCAAATCCAATTGAGCTTTTTCCCGTGCCACAGTTGCCTGCTGCAGAGCAGCCTTTGCCGTTTCAACACGTGTACGTCCCTGTTCAACAACTTCTGTTGCGACCAGTTCGCTTAAGGCTTCATTACGATTGGATTCACGGATCGCCTGTTCAAGTGCTGTTTTCGCAGAAAGCTCAGCAGCTTTTGCCTGACGTAGAGCCAACTCAAAACGTTCCCGGTCAATTTCAAACAACACGTCACCAGCTTTTACAATCTGGTTATCTTTGACATTGATTTTTGAAACCAACCCAGAAACATCTGGAGCAATCTGAACGACATCCGCTTTCACACGTCCATCTCTTGTCCACGGATCATTTTCATAATGGCACCAAAGCCGCCAGCCGACAAAGACTGCCAGAAGAACGATGGCAATAGTGATGATATAGCGTCTTGCGCCAGTAAAGAAATTCGAGTTCATAATAGGACAGACCT